>NZ_JADPKU010000108.1:0-1150 GCF_023074095.1 Bradyrhizobium sp. 137 | reverse complement strand
TCTTGTCGAGCTGAACGATCGACCTTTGCGCAGCTGGGGACGAAGTCGCCGCGAACTGTTCGAAGAGCTCGATCGTCCGGCGCTGACCCCCTTGCCGGATGAGCCGTACGAGTATGCCGAGTGGAAGCGCTGCCGGGTCAACCTCGATTACCACGTCGAGATCGCCAAGCATTACTACAGCGTTCCTCACAACCTCGTGCATCAGGAGGTCGAGGCTCGCATCACCCAAAAGACCGTCGAGATTTTCCTCCGCGGCAAGCGCGTTGCCTCGCATCTGCGCAGCACGCTGCCGCATCGCCCGACGACCATTCCCGAGTACATGCCGAGCTCGCATCGCCGCTATCGTGACTGGACCCATGAGCGCATTCGTTCCGAAGCCGCCAAGGTCGGTCCTGATGCCGAGACGCTGATCGACGTCATCCTGCGCTCGCGGCCGCATCCAGAACAGGGCTTCCGCTCCGCCATCGGCATTCTCGGGCTGGTCAAGCGCTATGGCCAGGAACGCGTCGACGCCGCCTGCGCCCGTGCGCTGCCGCTCAACGCCCGTTCGTACAAATCGGTCGCTGCCATCCTCAAGAACGGCACCGACAGAACCGCTCCTCCCGCCGAGGAGGCGCCCATCCTCTTCCACGCCAACATCCGCGGCCGCAGTTACTACAATTGATCAGGAGATCAGCATGCTCGTTCACCCCACCGTCGATCGCTTGCGCGCCCTCGGCCTCGCCGCCATGGCCGATACCTTCGTCGAACTGCAGAACAATCCCGAGGCGGCCGAGATGCCGCACGCCGATTGGCTCGGCCTCCTCGTCGATCGCGAGGTCACTGCCCGCGACAACCGCCGCCTCACGCGCCGCTTGACCAGTGCCAAGCTCCGTCAAGTCGCCGCCATCGAGAACGTTGACTATCGCACCGCCCGTGGTCTCGATCGTTCGCTCTTCCAGAACCTTGGCACCTGCCAATGGATCCGCGACAGCAACCACTTGGTCATTGTCGGTCCAACCGGCACCGGCAAGTCCTGGCTTGCCTGTGCGCTCGGCAACAAGGCTTGCCGCGACGGCTTCTCCGTCCTCTACAAGCGAACATCCCGCCTATTCGCCGATCTCGCCCAGGCGCGCGGCGAAGGCCGTCTGGCGCGCCAGATCGCCGCGCT
>NZ_JADPKU010000005.1:0-121243 GCF_023074095.1 Bradyrhizobium sp. 137 | reverse complement strand
TCACGGCCTTTGAGCGCGACCGGGCTCAGATCCAGCAACGGGCGGTTTTGCGAGAACCGCCCGTTTGCACATTCTGGCAGATTTCCCAGACACAAGAGCGCGACATAAGCCGTTCCAACCATCCGCGCGGGGAAGGCCGGGATGCTCCGGTTGCCCTGTTGTCCGCTATGCATGAAGCACACGCAACCTGCTCTTGGCATGGCGGTCCATCGGAGCCAACCGGCTCCCGGCCTTCCCTGCGCCCTCGGCCGTTTTGAGGGTGGAGCGACGAAGCAAAGCTCGGGCGAACAAGCCGCGAGGATGCGAAGATGTGTCTGCCACCACACATTCGCTGTCATCGCCCGGCTTGCCGCCTTCGCCAAGGCTTCGGCGGGCCGAGCACTCCTGTGGGCCTCGGCGTAGCCTTGGCGGAGCCGGGACCGGGCGATCCGGTACGCCGAGACGGCAGTGCTTGAACAGAGACGCCGCGGCGTATTGGATTCCCCGCCGGAGCCTGTCATCGGGCTCGCCGAAGGCGAGACCCGGTGGCGGGGAATGACGGCGTCACCTGGAGAATCAGGCCGCCGCCTCTTGATCGTCATCGCGAGGAGCCCTTGCGACGCAGCGCGTCCGGGACACGAGATTCATGCATCGCCACCCTTCCCCGCCTCCTGCATCGCCAACGGCACTTGTAACGAAAGTGTCATGCAGCGAAACTAAACGAGCCTGGGGCCGCGGTCGCGGCCAAGCCGCCTCACCGCAGGGAGAGATTTGATGCGCCGCTCACTGGTGTTGCTGTCCGCCGGACTGACATTCCTGTCCACCGGACTTGCCTCCTCCCAGAACAACACGCCCCGCAACTTGATCCTGTTCATTCCGGACGGTCTTCGCGCGCTGAAGGTCACACCGGAGACGGCCCCGGCGATGGCCGAGGTCCGCGACAAGGGCGTCAACTTCAAGAACCCGCATTCGTTGTTCCCGACCTTCACCATGGCCAACGGCTCGGCGATGTCGACCGGACACTATCTCGGTGATACCGGCGTTTTCTCCAACACGATCTGGACCAACTACACCTCCGTCCCCGCCGGCGACACCGTGGTCCCCTTTATCGAAAACGATGCCGTGCTCGGCGACATCGACGAGCATTTCAAGGGCGACTATCTGAACGAAGAGACCATCCTGAAGATGGCCCGCGACAAGGGGTTCAGCACCGCGGCGATCGGCAAGGTCGGCCCGACCTACCAGTTCGACCACACGGACAAGCCCGACAGGGCTGGTCTGCACTCGGTCGTGTTCGACGACTCCACCGGCGGCAAGAACGGTGTCGCGCTGTCGGACGAGGTGAAGGACGCGCTGACCAAGGCCGGCCTGCCCACCGCCACGCCACCACGCGGCGACAATTCCAAGGCGGGCGACGCCAAAACCCCTGGCACCACCGTCGCCAACGTCGCGCAACAGGCCTATTTTGCCGATGTCGCCACCAAGGTGGTGCTGCCGATGTTCAAGGCGCGCAACAAGCCGTTCGTGCTGGTGTTCTGGTCGCGCGACCCCGACGGCAGCCAGCACAATACCGGTGACAGCCTCAATCAGATCATGCCTGGGATCAACGGTCCCACCTCGATGGCTGGCATCAAGAATGCCGACACCAACCTCGCCCAGCTCCGCAAGGCGCTCGACGAGCTCGGGCTCGCCACATCGACGAACATCATCGTTTCCGCGGACCACGGCTTCTCGACCATCTCCAAGGAGAGCAAGACCAGCCCCTCGGCCAAGATCAGCTATGACGACACGCCGAAGGACTTTTTGCCGATGGGCTTCCTGGCGCTCGACCTCGCCAAAGCGCTCGACCTGCCGCTGTTCGATCCCAACGACAAGAATGCAAAGATCGAAGGCAATAAGCATCCCAAGGCCGGTAACGGCGTGCTCGGCAAGGATCCGACCAAGCCCGATCTCGTCGTCGCGACCAATGGCGGCTCCGACCTGATCTATCTGCCCAACAAAGACAAGACGCTGGCGGCGAAGACGATCAAGGCGCTGCTCGAGCAGGACTACGTCTCCGGCCTGTTCGTCCACGACTCGCTCGGCCGCTTCCCCGGCACGCTGCCACTGTCAAGCATCAATCTGCGCGGCAAGGCGGCGACGCCGACGCCGTCGATCGTCGTCAACTTCCGCTCCTATGCCAGCGATTGCGGCGAGGCGCCGACCAACTGCTCGGTGCAGGTCGCCGATACCGTCCTGCGCCAGGGCCAGGGCATGCATGGCAGCTTCAGCCGCGGCGACACCATGAACTTCATGGCCGCCATTGGTCCGGACTTCAAAGCCGGCTATGTCGACGAGATCCCGGTCAGCAACGCCGACGTCGGCATGACCGCGGCCCGGCTCCTGGGCCTGCGCAGCGCGCAGAACGGCGTTCTCGTCGGCCGCGTGATCTCGGAAGCCCTGCTCAATGGCACGATGCCGAAGGCCTATGCCGGCACGCTGAAGTCCAAACCGGCCGAGGGTGGCCTGATGACCGTGCTGAACTTCCAGCGCGTCGGCAGCCAGCGCTATTTCGATGCCGCCGGCTTCCCCGGCCGCACGCTCGGGCTCGAGCTTGAGGGCGGTAAACAAAAAACGGCGGGGAAATGACCCCGCCGCTCGATCGCGTCTGCATGAGGCGCGTCGATGTTAAATGCTCAAAATCTTACATGCCAATGTCGAACACGTTGGGCAATTGGCCCGCCAGAGGCAGTGCGGTAGCGCCCAGGAAGGTCGCCACCATCGCCATTAGGCGACGGTTGTTCTGGCGCTTGCCGCGCATCTGGCCGGCGATCCACTCCAGCATCTCGCTGTTGACCTTGGAGGCATAGGACGGTGCCCAGCTCTCGATCTCGGTGTCGGCCGATAGCGCAACGCTTCGCGGCGGCACCTTTAGGCCCGAGGCGCTGGCTGCATAATGGGCAACGGACTTGGCGAGCAGGTCGTCGAACCGGCCACCGTCAGTACGTTCGGTCGCGGCCTCGTTGATCTCGAACAATACTTCGGCCTCGGTGCGGCTCACCGGCTGGTCGTTGACGGCAGTGGCCGTCAGGATGCGTACGCACCAGGCGGTGTCGTCGGCATCGAGCGAACGGGAGAAATGCACCCTTCCTTTGGTGGTCGGGCCTTCGCCCGTGATCACGCCGTCGCGCACGATGCTCAGCGCATGGGCCGCCGTATCGCGGCAGGACGGTTCGAGGGACGACGGCTCGGTAGGCTTAGGCGCAGCGGCAGACATAGTTCACTTCCAGACTTCTTCTGATCGGCCAGCATTTTCATGCCGACGTAAAGGGGTGGTTAACGATTCGATACGGGGATCGCGACTTTTCTAGATGGTTGCCAATTGGTCGCTGTCAGGACCATTTTGGTTCTAGGAAGCGCCGGGCGAGCGTGATGGAAGTCATAAACGGCATTATCGGGGCAATCGGCACCGTGTCACCCCGGGTGGAGATGTTTCGCCGCAGGCGCCGCGGTAACAGAAAGGTGCTAGAAAATCGGTCTTTCGAAGAAGGAATTCACATTTTACTTGAGCCGGTTCACTTGGCTTCGCCAAAACCCTATACTGATGATGACGGCCCGAGATGAATTCCATAGTAAATTCAAAGAGATGAGGTAGAACCATGACACTTCCGATCGGCGCCACCGCCCCCGACTTCGAAGCTGAGACCACCGAAGGGAAGATCAAGTTCCATGACTGGATCGGCAACAGCTGGGCCCTGCTGTTCTCGCACCCCAAGGACTTCACGCCGGTTTGTACGACCGAACTCGGCGCGCTGGCCAAGCTGAAGCCGGAATTCGACAAACGCGGCGTCAAGCTGATGGGCCTGTCGGTCGATCCAGTCGACCGCCATTCCAAATGGTCGGAGGACATCAAGGAGACGCAAGGCGCCGCGCCGAACTATCCGATGATCGGCGACACCGATTTCAACGTCTCCAAACTCTACGGCATGCTGCCGGCCTCGACCTCGGGCGATCCCCTCACCCGCACGCCGGCCGACAACCAGACCGTTCGCAACGTCTTCATCATCGGCCCGGACAAGAAGATCAAACTGGTGCTGGTCTATCCGATGACCACAGGGCGGAACTTCCAGGAGATCCTGCGCGTCATCGACTCGCTCCAGCTCACCGCCAAGCATCGTGTCGCGACGCCGGCCGACTGGACGCAAGGGCAAGACGTCATCATCGCTGGCTCGGTCTCCAACGACGAGGCCAAGACGATCTACCCGCAGGGCTGGAAGGAGCCGAAGCCCTACATTCGCATCGTGCCGCAGCCGAAATAACCCAACTTCCATCCCGGGATGGTCCGACCGACCAGACCTCTGGTGCGCAATTGCGCACCGGGGGATCTCGAGATTCTCTGGTGCGCAATTGCGCACCAGAGTTCGGTCCTTTGAACGGCCCGCAATGACCGCGTTGGATCAGGCCGCGTGGACGCGGTCGAGGAAGCCGTCAACCTCGGCCTTCAGATGCAGGCTCTCGCCCGACAGCGCCTGAGCGGAGGCAAACATCCGGCTCGAGGTCTCGCCGGTTTCGCTCGCGCCCTTGGCGGCGTGACGGACATTGACGGCGACATCGGCCGTGCCCGACACCGCCGCCCGAACGCTGGCCACGATGTTGTGGGTCGCGCTTTTCTGCTGCTCGACCGCAGCCGAGATCGAGCCGGCGATGCCGCTGATGCGCTCGATGGTCTGGCTGATCGCCTTGATGGCGGCAACCGATTCCTCGGTCGCGAGCTGCATGCTCTCGATCTGGTTCGAGATCTCGTCGGTCGCCTTGGCGGTCTGGCCGGCCAGCGTCTTGACCTCCTGGGCCACCACGGCGAAGCCGCGGCCGGCGTCGCCCGCGCGGGCGGCCTCGATGGTAGCGTTTAGCGCCAACAGGTTGGTCTGCTCGGCGATCGAGGTGATCAGCTTGACGACGTCGCCGATACGCGCGCCGGCTTCCGAGAGCTGCGCGATGCGCTGGTCGGTCGCCTCGGCCTGCCGCACCGCTTCGGCGGAGATCTCGTTGGATTCCTGCACCCGGCGGGTGATTTCGGAGATCGATTGGGACAGCTCGTCGGAGGCCGACGCTGCCGAACGCACGTGCTCGGAGGCGTTTTCGGAAGCTCCGGCCGAGTGCGCCGACAGTTCGGCGGTGGAGCGCGCAACATCGGTGAGTTGCCGTGCCACGCGCTCGAATTCGCCCGACGATGCGAGCACCTTGTCGAGAATGCCGCCGACGCTGCCGCGGAACTCCTCGACGAAGCTGCGAAGCTCCGCCTTGCGCTGCTCGGCCGCGGCAGTCGTTGCCGCCGCCTGCTCGCTGCGCAGGCGCGCCCGCTCCAGCGAATTGCTCTTGAAGACCGCGACGGTGCGGGCGATCTCGCCGATCTCGTCGGCGCGATCTTCGCACTCGATCGCGACGTCGCTCTGGCCGTTGGCAAGCGCCGTGAGCGAGTGCGTGACCGAGGTGAGCGGTTTCGTGACACGGCGGACGATCACCAAGGTAAGGATCAGGACCAGGAGCGCCGCGAGACCGGCCGCCGCGGCCATGCTCGAGATCGCCTGGGACAGCATGCTCTCGAACTGGGCCATGGGGATGCCGACATAGAGAATGCCGGCGACCTTGCCGGTCGCGTCCAAGATCGGGAAATAGGCGGTCATGAACGACTTGCCGAACAGCGTCGCCGGCCCCTTATAGGCCTCGCCACGACGCAGCGGCGCCTGTCCCGGATGATCGGCGGCAAGCTGGGTGCCGACCGCGCGATCGCCATTCTCCTTCTTCACATTGGTCGAGCGTCGCACGAATTGTCGGCTCGCCTCGTCGAACACGAACAGGGTCGCATTGCCGCCGACATAGGACACTGCGCGATCGACGATGGCGTGATCCCTGAGCTCGGGCATCTTGGGAATCTCGGCGCGTGCGACTGCGCCGTCCCTCACCGTGATCTTGACGTCTGGAACGGTCTCGGCAAAGGCCAGCGCCAGCGTGCGCAGATTGACCTCGATGTCGCGGAGAGCACGATCATTGAATGCGGATGTCAGCGACCAATAGCCGGCGCCGACCACGAGCGCCGTGTTCACGGCGATCAGCAGCACGGCGCACAGGACTGCCTTGGTGCCGAGCTTGAACTGCGGCAGAAGTTTCGCCGGTAGAAAGTTGGACATGAATCGAGTGACCCCCGTAGCTCCTGCATATTGATGCAATCGGCTTACGGCCCCATTAACGACCGTTTGCACCGCCGGGCGCGGGCATCCTTTCCAAATCGTAAAGAAGCCCCCTCACCACGCCAAGCGCTCCGCCCCTCATCGTCTCGCTCGGCGGCGATCTCCGCCTGTCCGGCCACCCGCCACTCCGCAGCCGGTCAGCGATCACGCGAGCGGGACGCCGCGCTCGCAGCCTACGCAAGATCCGCATAGGTTGAGCGTTGCTTTGACACAATCTTGAAACCCGCTATCGTCATCGCTCCGTTCAAACAATGGGGGACGATATGGACAACGAGAAGCCGATCACCGAGCTGGCGATGGAGACGATCACCACCGCCGTGGAAGCGACCAAGGACGCCGCAGTCGCCGCCGTCAAGCAGGTGAAGGAAGCCGCAAAGAAGGTCGCGGCGAAGAAGGCTGCCAAAAAGACGGCCAAGAAGGCTGCCAACAAGACCACGAAGAAAGCCGCGAAGAAGTCGTCCAAGAAAGCCGCAAAAAAGGCCACCAAGACATCTGCGAAGAAGGCCGCCAGGAAAGCCACCAAATCGAAGAAGAAGGCCAAGAAGGCCAAGCGCTGACCGCAACGCTCGGAAACTGCTAGAAGCGTCGATTGACCACAAAGACCGCTGTGGCACAGAGCGCCATGCCGGCAATGGCAATTGCGTCCAGCTTTTCTCCGAACAGCAGGTAGGCCATCAGCGCCGTCACGGCCGGCACCAGGTAGAACAGGCTCGCGACCGAGGTTGCCGCGGCGTGGCGGATCAGCCAGTACAACAGCCCGATCGATCCGATCGAGAGCGCCACGGCCAGCCAGGCGAGCGCGAGCACGAATTCGCGCGTCCAGTGCACCACGCGGTCTTCGAACAGAAAGGCGCCGATCGCGAAGAAAATGGTGACGGACAGGTATTGCACGAGATTGCCGGCGCGCCAGTCGATGTGATTGCAGTAGCGGCGCTGATAGAGCGTGCCGAGGGTGATGCTGATCAGCGAGACCACCGAGGCGAGCCAGCCGAGCCCGGCTTCGCCGCTCATCGGGCGGTTGTGCAGGATCAGCACGACGCCGCCGAGGCCGAGCACGAGGCCGGCCCATTGCACCGGCGTCACCTTCTCGCCGAGCCAGCGATTGGCGATGGTCGAGGTCAGGATCGGCTGCAAACCCGGAATCAGCGCGGAAAGGCCTGCCGGAATCGAATGCGCGATCGCGATCGCGGTGCCGCCGAGATAGAAGCCATGGACCAGAATGCCGGCGACCGCGCTGTGCGCAATGCCGGTGCCATCAGGCCATTTCGGCCGCGCGATCGCCGCGATGATCGCCATCAGGCCGACCACGATCGCCATGCGGATGGCGAGATAGGTCAAGGGATCGGCATTGTCGACGACGTATTTCGTGCCGATGAATCCGGTGCTCCAGAGCAGGACGAACAGGATCGGCGCCGCGCGGGCGGTCAGGGCTTCCGGATTGTGCTTCATTGCCGCCTCCTTGCCCGATGGGGCCCCATGCGGCAATACGAATTTCCGGACGAGCGATGCTGCGCTGCGACGACAGCGGGAGCCGCGGCTCAGCCGCTCACCACTCTTCCGGACAGGGGTCGATGATCTTCCAGAGCTCGACCCCGTTCTTGATTTTCTTCATATCAGTGGTGAGCCCGCCATTGCGGCGGATCCAGTCCTTCACCTTGTCGGGATAGTAGGACATCAGATCGGAGGTGCCTTCGGCGCTCGTAACCTTGATGCCGAAGGTGAAGGCCTTGTCGTAATAGGCCTGATGGAAGCCGAGGCTGGCGCGCGGCGTTACGCAGATCTTGTTCATCGGGACGATGCCAAGCACGAGCGTGCACGCCGAATTGCAGATGCCGTCGATAATGACGCGCTCGCCCTTCTCGCGCACGCGCTTGTACTTGGTCTTGTACTCCTCGACATAGCCGCCGTGGTCGCGGGTGATGTGCAGCTCGGCGCGCGCCGGCATGGCGGCGGCGAGGCACAACAACAGCAGGCTCGGAAGCATGATGCGCATGGCGACGTGACGGCGAAAGCCTTCAGGAATGGACCGGCCTCGAAGGAGCCCCCAAAAGGCCGGCGAGGGATTCTAAACCGAATACTATTTGGTCACACTTGTGTGGGGAATTCGTTAAGCATCCCGAAAAGGCCAAAAATGGGCAGCTTTCGACCGCATGTCGGCAATTCTGTCGCACCCACCCGGAAATCTGCGGTTTGGGCGTGATTCCGAGCCTCCGGACCGATGTCCTGACCACCCGAAATTGCTATAAATAGCGGACCCATTCGCGCAGGTTCCGGAGAATCAGATGAGCAAGTTGAAGCTTGTAGCCGCAGTTGCTGTCCTGTCGGCTGCAATCCTAGCCCCCGGCCTCGCGGAGGCGCGGGGACACCACCGCTACCACCGCTCCTACGTCAACCCGCTGCCCTACCCGATCAGCTATCTGCACAATTACGGACCCGGCATCACCCCCGGCACCTTCGCCTATTACGACGGCCCGTCGACCAACCACTGCTACCGAAGCGCAGCCGCTTATATCGGCCAGGACGGTCGCCGGCACCCCTGCTACTGAGGGGCGCCGCTCCTTCCCGCGGGCGTTCTTATTTCGCGGCGCCCGAGAGCAGCAATTGCTTCTCGATCTCGTAGACCGATACGCCTTGTGCACGAGTCAGAATAATCGGCGCGGATCATGCCAGCGCGCGCGGTGAGGCCACCATGGTCGGGGCCGAGGTCTCGCCCGCGCTGACGTCAACATCGAGACGGCCGCCCCGTGCCCCGCAAAATTGCGCAGGATCAAGGCTGGCGGCAAGTCGTGCGAGCACCTGCCGGCGCACGCGCAACACTGAATCAGAGATGGTTTGGTGCCGTTAAGATCATCCCTGACGCTCGGCTGACCGAAGATTTGTTCATCAGCATTACATTTCGGGTCCGCCACAATTTGATCAGAACATCATCGATATCCTGCCTCGCGTCAGCGGAGGAAGACATCATGAAGCTCAAGATTGGCCTCGTCGCCGCATCCTTGTTCGGTGCCCTCGCGGTATCGCCGGCGGCGTCCGCCATGCCCATCGCGCCCGCGCCTGCAACTTCGCAGGTCTCCGACGTCGAGCAGGTCCGCATGGTCTGCAACGCCTGGGGACGCTGCTGGTGGCGTCCGAACTATTATGGGTATTACGGGCCGCGGCCGTACTACGGCCCCCGGTATTATGCGCCGCGCTACTACGGCCCACGCTATTATGGTTACGGCTATCGCCGCTGGTAATATCAAAGGGGGCCCTCGGGGCCCCTTCGCTTTTGCGAGAAGACGCATCTGGAAGCCCGCAGGGGCGCGCCCTTGGCGCGCGGGGTTGACGGTGAAAGCGCGGGCCGAGCAATAATGGGCTGTGCCATCAATGCATGGCGTAAACCCTGCAACCCTCGACAACCCGTTCGGCACGAGGTTGTCACCCATGTCTCAGGTACGACCTGCTACCTATGTCTCCGGGCTGGACAAACATAAGCGTGGCGCGCTCGGAAGGATTCGAACCTCCGACCCTCGGAATCGAAATCCGATGCTCTATCCAGCTGAGCTACGAGCGCCCTGGCCCAAAGATTGGGCCGCAACCGAGACGCGCCTGACCACTGTTGGCGAGCCCGCACAGCGGGCGGCGTTCGGATGGGTTCGAATTAGCAGAGAGGCTGCCCAATATAAAGCCCCACCCGTCGCCGTTCGAGACGAGTCGAAGGCTCTCTCACCAGGTCGTGTTGAAAAGACCGAAATGCGGCTGCTGGGCCACCAGCATCGGCCGGCCAAACTGTTGTGGCCCACCATACTGCGGCCCACCATATTGCGGGGCCGTGTGCGCTCTGGCGACCTTACGCTTGGGCTGAGCCTGGGCCTGCGGCTTCTTGGCGGCGCTGTCGGCCTTCGAGCCAGGGGTAAACTGGGCAAAGGTCTCGCGCACCCGCGCCTTGGCCGACATCTCCGCGAGGGCCGCTGCCGACGCGGTATCCGGCGGCTGCGGCGCCGCGACGGTGGCGCTCTTCATCGCAGGCGCGGCAATCGTCGGCTGGCTGGTATCGAGCACCACGCGCTCAGGCAAATGGCGATCGGACCGGATCCGGATCAGTGGCTGGTCGTTGCTCGCCGTCGCAACAGTTTGCGTCACTGGTGACGCCGGCAGAACGAAGTCCACGGCAAATAACAGTGCGAGCAAAGCTCCACCGACAAAGATGAAATACCGAAAGATGGGCATAGCCGCGCTCCGCCCCCCGCATCCCCGCGTGGGCTCTCCGCCTCAACAGGCGATCTTCTAATTGGTTCCTAGCCCAGCCGTACGGTTCAAATGGCGACGCGAAGTTTTTTGGCCAAGTCTTGCGGACGGTAACTTTTCCGCTATCGGAAAATGCAGCGCTTTACGCGCGGCGCGCTGCAACCAGCGAACACTTCGCCTGATCGGCGTTCACATTGACGTAGCCGACGGGGATCTGCGCATAGGTCTTGCGGCTCTTCATGCTGACGGGGTCCGCCAGCACACGGCTGCGATCGGTGAGATGACTGCCGTCGCGCCGCGCGAAAGCGCAGACGATCTCGACATCCTTTACGGCATAGTCATTGTCGTTTCGCAGCGTGAACGTCACCAGCGCCTTCGAGCCGAGGCCGCCGCGGCGCCAGGTCTGCGATGAAATCCTGAGACGACCGAGTTCTGCCATTGCCGGCGCCCGAGCTTCGGGGGCCGGCGCGCCCGCGCCGGCCGAATCGCCCGAAGGAGCCGTCTCGACGGCTGCCAGCTCCGACGTCCCCGACTCAGCGCTATTGCTTTTGGAGAGAGGCAGCAGCATCCAGATTCCGCAGCCGACGATGATCGCTGCCAGCAACCACAGCAAACTTCGGCCAAACGAGACGCTCGCAACCGTCACGGTCCGCGCCAATCGCTCGCCGATTCCGGCGAAACGCCTCAACCCGATCCGGTCAAGCCCAGCGTTCATGGTTTTCGTCACCGACAGCGGCTTACGCCCGTCCGACGACGGACCGAGCCGCTGGATACCTTAATCGGGAACACGAACCAAGGTTCCCGGCCGTTGCGAATCGGCAACGACGGTGGTGATCACCGGCAGGGGCCGTTAACATGCGGCGCAACATCCGAAGGTCCCATTGGGAGAGAATGAAATGCCAGTCGTCACTTGGGATCACGTCCATCTGCGCAGCCCTGATCCGGAGGCCACGGCGGCCTGGCTGCGCGACATCCTCGGTGGCGAGATCGTGCGGGCGCCCGGACGGATCGACGTGAACCTTGGCGGGGCCAGGATATTCATCGCGCCGCTCGAAGGCGACAGCGCCGTCAGCCCGCCGCCCGCGCATCCGCATCAGGGCCTCGACCATTTTGGTCTGACGGTAAAGGACATCGACGCCGTCGCCGCCGAGATCAAGGCCAAGGGCGTCACTTTCACACGCGAGCCGACGACGATCAGGCCCGGCGTACGCATCTGCTTCATCCGCGGCCCCGAAGGCATCTCCATCGAACTGCTCGAGCGCGACACCAAGTATACGTGACGCGGCGCGGGCGGCATCAGGCATCAGCCCTCCGGGCGAAGCGTCGCTTGGTGGCCTATGTCATGCTACCAGGCATAAAGCAGCGGATGGTGACGCCCATGGGGCCGTAGATCGGCCAGACCATGGTTCGTCCGACCCGGTTGGGCTCCGAGATCACGGCCTCCTCGGGCACGTCCACCCAGACGAGCTCTTGCGGCTGGCCGTCGATGCCCGAGCCGTAGCGCGGGATGCGGACACGATAGTGCCCGTCCTTGCTGTCCCAGTCGGAATCCGAGACGGCCGAGCCGTCGGCGTCCGAGCAGCAAGGCCCCTTGCCGCTTCGCAAGCCGTCGAACCAGGCCTTCAAGTCCGGATTGGTGTTCGCGAATTGGCCACGGTCACGCGCGTGCCCGAAGGAGGCCGCAAGCGCACTCAGGCCCAAGGCGCACGCGAGCCTTATCAAGCTTCGCCAGCGTGTCGCGGTGCCGCTCCGCCGTCGTTCGCTTTTGCAATTCGCGGGACGCACACTGTACAGACGCGGCTCAACGCCGCCGGAATCGATCCAGTTGCTCACGTTCGTCTTGCTCCAGCACTCCGCGGCCAGTGCGATAATGGCTATGCATTTCGCGGGCCAACTCCAATGCGCAACGTCCGGCCTCGCCTCATCATCAGAGCGTCATGACGGCGTCACGCACAAGCCGGAACAATCACGGCTCGCGACGGCGATGCCCCTGCCGCCCGCTAAACTGCCGCGTTGCGCGTGCGGATGCGCTTTGGCATAAATGCTCTACCGCTTACGCCGTTGGGCGATGGCGGCCGGCCTGCGGGACGTGATGAAGAACGGCCTCTATTCGATTCACGTGAGCCTGCTCGACGGTCGGGTCGGCAAAGGCAGCGGCGTGATCCTTTTCCGCGACGGCAAGATTCTTGGCGGCGACGCCTACCTCTATTACACCGGCAGCTACACCGTGAAGGACAACACCTTCAAGGGCGAAGTGCTGGTGCAGCGCCACACCTCGCCGCGGGGCGACGACAATCCGCTGTTCGGCGGCCCCGCCCCGGTCGGCATCGGCGTCAGTGGCACCTTCACGGAGACGCGCGGGGAGATGACCGGCACGGCGCTGGTCGGCAAGGCCAGCCAGATCTTCGGCGCGACGCTGCACAGGCTCGCCGACGTCGATTAGGGCGTGCCAATAAGTCACGACGCACGGCTCAAAACCAGTCTGCAGCAGCCTCCTGACATCCTGAGCAATAGATCGTATGCAGTGAGGATGCCTAGATCGTGGACATATCGCCCATGGGCACGTGACTCGGCGATCGAGTTCGGCCACCTCGCGGCGGCACAGGCGGTCGCGCTCGCCTGTCACCTTCACCCGAATGTCCAGGTCGCCGCCGTCCACAAGGGATGGCGCATGTACATGACCACATTCGGAGAGTTTCTCGCCATCGCGGGCGATATCGTCGTCATCCCGGCGGGCGTACCGCACGCCTCGCAAGGCGGCGCGGGCTCGATCGTCAACCATCTCTATTTACCGGGCGTTCATGCGGCGGTGAGAAGGATCTCGGGGCCGTTCTGCATCCGTAACTCGCGGGCAACCTTGCCAGAGGAGATGCTCGACGCGATCGGCTCGCATGATCCGTGCCCGAGACGTCTGACGCTGCCGGCCAAACGTGCCGCGCTGACGGAGCTGGTTTCGTGCGACGATCTCGACATCCGCACGATCGCGGCACGCCAGGGCCGATCGACCGACGGCTTCATTCGGCAGTTCAAGCGAGAGATTGGAATGACCCCTGCCGCCTATCGTCTTGCGCTGCGACTGGCAGCGGCACGCTCACGTTTGAAGTGCGGCGACACCGTCGCGGACGTGGCTTATGCCGGCTCGTTCTCCGACCAGAGCCACCTTGGTCGCCTGTTTCGGCGCGCTTACGGCGCAACGCCTGCCGCCTACCGCTGCGCGTTCGCAGATTGAGGCGGTCGATTTCGTTCCAGACGTGAATTGGCTCCAGGCGCTAAGCTGGCGCCACTTCCCATGCCATTACGAGCCGCGCATGAACCTTCTGGCAGCCTTCGTCGTCCTCTCCGCGGGCCTGAGCCTCGCCTTTCAGCAGGTGCTGAACGCCAGTCTTGGCAAGGCCATGCAATCAGGGAGGTGGGCGGCGTTCGTGAGTTATCTTGGCGGGACAATCGCATTACTGCTGGTCCTGATCGTCGTGCGCGAGCCGATACCCGCTGCCGCCCTGGCCGGACGAGCGCCTTGGATCGCATGGACCGGGGGAATTTTCGGCGCGATCTTCATCGCGACCAGCATCCTCATGGTGCCGCGCCTCGGCGTGGCGACGGTGTTGACGTTGATCGTCGTGGGTCAGTTGCTTGGTTCATTGGCGTTCGACCACGTCGGCCTGTTCGGCCTGCCGCACCATCCGATCACGTTGACACGGGCGTTGGGCGCCGGGTGTCTCATCCTGGGCGCGGCTCTCGTTCGCGGGTAACGATCGCCGGCAGCGCGGCGCGCTAGCGAGTCCGCGACCTGATCATTCCGCCGCTTGCTCGAGCGGCGCTGTGCGCGGCAGGATCATCTGGATGCGCGTGCCACCGCCCGGCTCGGAATCTAGGTCGAGCCGGCCGCCGAGCCGGTTGGTGACGATGCTGTAGACAATGTGCAGGCCGAGGCCGGTGCCGCCCTGATCGCGCCGCGTCGTGAAGAACGGATCGAAGGCACGGCGGCGGACGTCGAGCGACATGCCGCAGCCATTGTCGGAGAAGACGATCTCGACATTGTCCTTGCCGGACTCGCGCACCTGGATGTCGATGGTCCCCGGCCGGCCGTCCGGAAAGGCGTGCGCCACCGAATTGAGAAACAGATTGGTCAGCACCTGGCCGTACGGGCCGGGATAGCTGTTCATGGTGAGATCCGGCTGACACTCGACATTGAGCGTCAGATTGTGCTTTCGCAGACCGGGCCGCAGGCTCATCACCACCTGCTCGGTGAGGTCGCCAAGGTCGAAGCTGCGCTGGTCCGAATAGTTGCGGTCGGCCGCGACCTGCTTGAAAGACTGGATCAGCTCGGCGGCGCGGTTGAGATTGGAAACGAGCTGCGAAGAGGCATCGCGGCTGGTGTTGAGAAACTCGTTGAGCGTGGAGCGGCGGAGCTCGCCGCGCTCCACCTCGGCGGTGAACATCGCGGTCTTGCGCTCCAGCGCGGACGCGACCGTGAGGCTGATGCCGACCGGATTGTTGACCTCGTGCGCGACGCCGGCGACCAGGCGCCCGAGCGCGGCGAGCTTCTCCGCCTCGATCAACGAGGCCTGGGTCTCGCGCAGATTGCGCAGCGCGGTCTCGGCAGCTTCCTTGGCTTTGCGCATCTCCTGCTCGCCGCGCTTGCGCTCGCCAATGTCGAGCGCGACGGTGACGATGCGTTCGATCTCGCCTTCGGCGTCGAGCAGCGGCAGCTTGTTGACCAGCCATTGCCGCATGTTGCCGGAGGCGTCCTTGTACTCCTCCTCATAGAAGCCGAGCCCCTTGCGGAGCTTGAGCACGCGCTTGTCGCTCTCGTCAGACTTGGCTGCGCCGTAGCGCGACATCAGGTCGGCCGTGGTGCGGCCGAGCGCGTCGCTCGGCTCGATGCCGAAGATACCGGCCATGTAACGGTTCATCAGCACATAGCGCAGGTCGCGATCCTTGACGTTGATCACCGCCGGCACGGTGTCGATGACCTGCTGGAGCAGGCGCCGGCCTTCGGCGATGGCATCTTCCGCCCGCTTCTGGTCGGTGATGTCGCGCAGCGTGCCCTCGTAGCGGACGATGTTGCCCTGCTCGTCCCGCACGCCCGTGGCGCTGTCGGAGAGCCACAGGATGTTGCCGCTGCGCTGGCGAACCTGATACTCGAACTCGCGTACCATGCCGTCGCGCGCCATTAGCCGCTGATATTCGGCACGCGCCTCGGGGTGGACGTAGATCGTGTGGGCGATGTCGTTGATGCTGTCGATGAGGTGCTGCGGGCTGTCGTAACCCATCATCCGCGCCAGCGCCGGATTGGCGTTGAGGAGGTCGCCGGCCGGCGTCGTCACGTAAATGCCATCGACCGAGCCCTCGAACAGTTTTCGGTAGCTCTCCTCCGCGAGGCGCTGCTCGGTGAGCGCGCGCACCGCCGCCTCGCGCGCCGTGTCGGCCTCCTCGAGCGCGCGGCGGAACACTTCGGCCGCGCGCGCGATATCGCCGATCTCGTTGTCGAGGTCGGCCGAAGGGATCGACGTGTCCTTCTGGCCCGCTGCAAGCGCGCGAATGGAGCGCGCGATCTGGGCGAGCGGACGGACCGTCCTTCGCACCACGAACAACGCGGCGCCGATGCCGATCAGCACGCCGACCGTGCCGAGCACGATGCTCTGCCACCGCGCCTCGGTCAGCGTGCGGGCAAAATCGCGCGACAGCACGTGGCCGCGGCGCGAACTGACCTCGCGCAGCAATTCGGTGACGCGGCCGATCAGGCGGCCCTCGGTGCCCAGCACCTCGCGGTCGATGTCGGCGATCTGCCGCTCGCGGACGGCGACCGCCATGATTGCCTCGGCGTAATCGTTGACAGCCGACCTCAGCTTGCTATCGGCGGTGTCCATCGCCCGCATTCCCTCCGCGGCCTGCTCGGCCGCGGAAGGGTTGCGCGCCAGCAGCCCGAGCGCGATCCGGCTCTGCGCCTCGGACAGGCGGGAGGCCAGCTCGCGGTCCGCGGTGCCGGCGACGGCCGCGTCGAAACGGTCGCGCAGCGGTGGCAGGCCGGCGAGCAGCTGGGCGCGGCGGTCGATCAGGGTCGAGATCCGCTCCAGGCCGGTCCGATAGGTCGCAAGCCGCTCGGTGACCCCGTCGATCATGTCCTGCTGCTCGGGCGCGAGCTCGATGCGGGTCTTCTTCAGGATATCGCTTAAGGCGGAGGCCGCCTCGCCCACCTGCTGGAACTGGATGCCGGCGCCGGGATCGGTGACGAAGTCGCGCGCGGCAAGGCGCAATTCGTTCATGCGGCGATCGATGTCCTCGGCAAGGTCCCCGACGCTCTGGAGCCGCTGCAGCTCGGCGAAGGTGGTGTCGATATGCCGGATCGCAATCACGCTCGCGGTCGAGGTGACGATGATCACCGCCAGCACCAACAGGAAGCTGCCGAAGGTGAGCTGGCCGATGGAGAGCGAGAAGGTTCGCTTTTTCTCTGGGGTCGGCATCAATTCGGCGGACATTGGGGCTTTTGAGGACCAGGCTGCTGGAGGCCCAATATACGACGTATTGCGCCCCCGGGGGAACATGCCTCTGGCCGCCGAATATCCTTAATATCCGGAGCCTGCCGCCCCTTCTTCGTCTCGGACTAAGAGCTCTTGACGCTTGCCGGCCGCCCGGCCGGGATCGTCATGGCGGCAACGCCGAGGACGACGCAGGCCAGACCGATCCAGGCGGTGTGGCTCAAGGTCTCGCCGAGGAACGCGACGCTGATGGCAACCCCGATCGGGACGCGCAGATAGGCCTGCGCCGTGGTCCCGACCGAGCCCAATGTCTGGATCAGGCGGAAGTAGATCGCGAAAGCCGCCGCAGTCGAGAACACGGCCAGCGCGAGCAGCGCCAATACGGAAGTCGGCGAAGGCGACAGCCTCCAGGGCTGTTCGATCGCGAGCGAGGCCGGAATCAGCACGGCTGCGCCCGCCAGCAGCGAGCCGGCGGCCGGCGCCATGGGGTCGAGCCCCTTAAAACTGCGGCCGAAGATCGCGGCGCAGGCATAGCAGATCGTCGCGGCGACGATCGCCGCCTCCGCCAGCAGGCCGCTGTCGATGTCATGGAAGGCATTGACGCCGACGATCAGCAGGATGCCGGCCATGCCGGCGATCACGCCAAACAGCTTTCGCGGCGTCGTCGGCTCGTGACGGGTGATCAGCGCCGTGAGCAGGAAGGTGAAGATCGGTCCGGCCGAATTGAGGATCGTAGCAAGCGCAGCATCGACATGGCGCTCGCCCCAGGCGATCAACGTCCAGGGGATGACGCTGTTGAGCACGGCCTGGAAGGCGAAGCGCTGCCAGGTCTCGCGGTCGGTCGGCATCCCGATGCCGCGCGCCCGCATGACGGCCAGCAGCAAGAGGCCTGCGATCGTGGTGCGCGCCGCGATCAGCGTGACCGGCGGAATGGTGGCAACGCCCAGCTTGATGAAAGTGTAGGAGCCGCCCCAGAGCGTTGCGAGCGCGACCAGCAACGCCAGCTCGACGGCGATGTTGGTACCCTGCCGGTTGTCCATGACTTGCGTCCCATCCATTCGCGATGGACAGAACCTAGCGTGTCCGCGGCCGCCGATACTTCGTTTGGCGTCGAAGTATCTAGCCGACCGCGCCGACCTCGAACACCTCGCCATCGTAGCCGGCCTCGCGGGGGATGCGGAGCTGGCGGCCGGTTTCGGTCTTGGTCATCACAGGCATGACCGTGACGATCGACATCCCGCGGGCGTGCTCCAGTGCAGCACTCACGCTGCCCTGCTTGGCAAGCCGGATCAGATTGCGGGTGGTCGGGAACGGCAGCTTGAAGCGGCCGCTCGCCCCGCCCTCCACCGCCTCGCGCGGCGAGACCCAGATGGAATCGGTGGACTCGCGACCATCATGGGCGCCGAGCTGATCGGGCGGCGCGGCCGCAAGGAAGAACCAGGTGTCGAACCGCTTCGGCATGCCCTCTGGCGTAATCCAGTGCGCATACGGCACGAGCGTGTCGAGCGCGAGCTGAAGACGGTTATCGGCAAGGATATCGAGGAAGCTGACCTTGTGCTCGTTGAGCGCGACGCGATGCGCATCGGCGATCTCGCCGGCACGCTTGGCATCGACCGGTGCGCCCGAATCCTTCGATCGCGCCAGGAGGATGCCGCTCTCTTCAAAAGTCTCGCGGATTGCCGCGATCCGAAAGCCGCGGTCCGCCTCGCTTAAGCCCTCGCCGCCCGAATAGAGGTCGGCGCGGACCACGATCTCCTTGTCGCCTGCATCGACGCTGCCGCCGGGAAATACCAGCGCGCCCGAGTTGAACTCGATCTGATGATGGCGGACCATCATGAAGACCTCGATCTCGCCGCGGTTCTTGCCGTCGACATCCACGCCGTCGCGCAGCAGGAGGATCGTCGAGGCAGGGCGTGATGCGGCGGCTTCAGGCATGCGGCTAACCTGCGGCGCTGGATTGCGGGCCGAGATTGGCGCGCTTGTCGATTCGGGCGACGCGCGACAGCAGGTATTCGACCTCCGCCTTCGCCGCCGGCGTGATTGTCGCGCCGGGCTTGCGCTGCGCGCTGGAGGCGATGATGCCGCGCTTCTGGAGCACGTATTTGCGCACGGCAAGGCCGGCGCCCGGCTGCTGCTCGTAGCGGATCAACGGCAGATGCGCGTCGAACAGATCATGCGCGGCATCGCGCTTGCCTTCCTTCGAGAGGCGCACGACATCGATCAGGAGCTCGGGGAAGGCATAGCCGGTCATAGCGCCGTCGGCGCCGCGCTCCATCTCGAAATCCAAAAAGAGCCCGCCATTGCCGCAGAGGATCGAGAGCGGACGGAGCGAGCCGTCCTTCTGGAAATTGCGCAGCGTCGAGATCTTTTCCAGCCCCGGCCAGTCCTCGTGCTTGAGCATCACGCAGTTCGCATTGTCCATAACGATCTTGCGGATCACGGCGGGGGTGAACACCACCGAGAGCGTCAGCGGATAATCCTGAAGCACCCAGGGCACGTCAGGCCCGATCGCCTCGGCAGCCTGCTTGAAATAGCCGACGATCTGGTCGTCGGTGCGGAGCGATGGTGGCGGTGCGATCATGACGCCGGCCGCGCCGGCGTCCATCGAGGCCTTTGCCAGCGAGCGCATGGTGGCAAAACCCGGCGCCGAGACGCCGACGATCACCTGCATCTTCTTGGCCCGCTTGACGAAGCGCACCGCCACCTGCTCGGCCTCGGCGGCATCGAGCTTCGGCGCCTCGCCGAGAATGCCCAGCACCGTCACGCCGTCACAGCCGACCTCCTCGTAGAAATCGGTCAGGCGGTCGATCGAGCGCTCGTCGATCCGGCCGTCGTCATGGAACGGCGTCGGCGCGATTGCGAAAGTGCCCTTGGCGTCGGCGGTGAGTTTCATGTTCGTCTCGTCTCTCTTTCTTTTGTCATTCCGGGATGGTCCGAAGGACCAGACCCGGAATCTCGAGGTTCCGGGTTCGATGCTTCGCATCGCCCCGGAACGACAACTCAGCCTAAAACCGCCGCGCCCCCATCTTGATCTGCTCATCGGAGAAGAAGATCTCCTTGGCATGATCAACGATGTCCTGGGCCTTCCAGCCCGAGTGCGGCGGTTTCCAGCCTTCCATCTCCATCATCCGCATCTCGCGCACGCCGCGGGGCCCGGACACACCCAGCACCTTGCCGGTCTGGCCGCCCGACAAGTCGCTGACCATGTATAGCACGGCCGGCGCGATGCCGTCCGGCCCCAGCGCCGCGCCGGGGTTCTCCTTATAGCGGGGCAGGTCTGCTGTCATGCGGGTCAGCGCGCCCGGCGCCAGCGTCCATATCCGGATGTTGTACTTGCGGCCCTCGATCGCCAGCACGTTGGACAGGCCCCAGATGCCGCCCTTGGCCGCACCGTAATTGGTCTGGCCGAAATTGCCGATCAGGCCCGAGGTCGAGGAGGTGTTGACGATGACGCCGCCGCCGTTTTCCCGCATCCAGCGAAACACCGGCAGGGTGCAACAGAAGGTGCCCTTCAGATGCACCTTGATGACCTTGTCCCAATCCGCCTCGGAGGCTTTTGCGAAAGTCTGGTCACGCAGGATACCGGCATTGTTCACCAGGATGTCTGCCCGGCCAAAGTGCTTGATGGCGTCGTCGAACACCGATTGGCCGCCCTCCATGGTGGAGATGTCGGCGCCGTTGGCGACGGCCTTGCCGCCCTCGGCCTTGATCGCGTCCACCACCTTCTGGGCCATCGAGGTGTCGGCGCCGGAGCCGTCGCGGGGCCCGCCAAGGTCGTTGACGACGACCGAGGCCCCTTCCCGCGCGAACAGCTTTGCATAGGCCTCACCGAGCCCCCCGCCCGCACCAGTGATCAGCGCAACCTTGCCGTCGAGTAGTCCCATGGTGGCGTCTCCCTGTTTTGTTTTCGTGTTCCGGACAAGATGCAGCGTGAACGCTGCATCGCAGAGCCGGGACCCAGTTCTTCGTCGAGCATTCCCTGCCCCGGCTCAGCAGCGCATCACTGAGTGCTGCGCTGCGCCCGGGGCACGAGACCGACCTAACCCAGCACCGTCTTGCCGTTCTTGATCACGGTGACCCCGCGCGACTTCACCTTGGCTTCAAACGAGATCACGTTGCCGTCCTTCCAGAGGTCCATGGTTACGGTCTCGCCGGGATAGACGGGCGAAGAGAACCGGGCAACGTGCTGGCGGAAGGCCGAGGCGTCGTAATCGGCATAGGTCTGGAGCACACCGCGACAGGTGATGCCGTAGGTGCACATGCCGTGCAGGATCGGGCGCGGGAAGCCGGCCTTCCTGGCGAACTCGGGATCCGAGTGCAGCGGGTTACGGTCACCGCAGAGGCGATAGACCAGCGCCTGGTCTGGGCGCGTGGTGATGTCGATGGTCTTGTCGGGTGCGCGCGATGGAATCTTGTGCGGATCCGGCTGCGTCAGGTTCGGCCCGCCGAAGCCCCCGTCGCCACGGGCGAAGCGCGAAGCGACCAGCGTTGCCAGTTTCTCGCCCTTCTCGTTCTTTAGCACCGTCTGGTGGCTGATCACGACGCCCTTGTCCTTGCCCTTGTCGTAGACCTCGAGCACGGAGGAATCGGCGGTGATGTTCGCGGCGACCGGCAGCGGCTGGTGGAAGGTGATGTCGCGCTCGCCGTCGACCACCATCACGCGGTTGAGGTTCATCTCGCCGGGACCCGAACCCCACGCTGCGACGGACGCAAACGTCGGCACTACCTTGAGCGGCCGCGGCGTCAGCGTGCCCTCGTTGACGAAGGCAAGCTCCTTCTCGTCCATGGGATCGGCGCCTAGGCCGATGCCATAGGCGTAGAGCATTACGTCGCGGTCGGTGTAGGCGTATCTCTGGCCGATGTTTTTCAGGCATTTGAGTTCTTCGTATCTGGCGGACATGTTGTTTGTCTTCCTCCCGAATGTCTTCGGCACCGCCAGTTGAAGTGCCCTCTCCCCTTGTGGGAGAGGGCAGCGAGGACGGTGCGGCAAACTCGTTTGGGTGAGGGGTTGCTTCCGCATCGAGCAATCTCTTCGCGGAGCGATACCCCTCATCCGGCGCCAAAGCCGAAGCTTCGCTTCGGCGTCTTTAAGGGCGGCCGCCGGAGGCGGCCTATGCCACCTTCTCCCGCAAGGGGAGAAGGAAGAAAGCAATCAGGCCGGCGTGAAGAACGGCAGCGGTGCGCCGTCGGTCGGCTTGAACACCACCTTCACCTTTTGACCGATCTTCAGCTTATCGAGATCGCAGTCGACGAAGTTGGTCTGCACCGACGGCCCCTCCTTCAGCGTGACGTAGCCGATCGCGTAAGGACCGCTCGGCGACTTCCGCATCAGGCTGTAAGTGTAGATCGTGCCCTCGCCCGAAGCCTCCTCCCACACCGTCTTGTCCGAATAGCAGAACGGGCAGATCGCGCGCGGGAAGTAATGCGCTTCGCCGCAGGCGGTACAGCGCTTGATCATGAACTTGCCGCGGCCAGCGGCGTCCCAGAACGCTGCGGTCTCGGGATTGGTCACCGGGGCCGGGTATTTTTTTGCTTCGCTCATCACACGCGCTCCAGAATGGCGGTCGAGGCGGCGTGGCGAACACCCAAAAGGCCGCCCGTGCCATGGGCGATGGCGAGATCGCAATTCTTGACCTGCACCTTCGGATGCGCCTCGCCGCGCAGCTGCCTGACGGCCTCGATGATCTTGGTCATGCCGCCGCGGTTGACGGGATGATTGCTGCACAAGCCGCCGCCGTCGGTGTTGAACGGCAGCTTGCCGACGCCCGAGATCAGATTGCCATCGGCGACGAACTTGCCGCCCTCGCCCTTCTTGCAGAATCCGAGATCTTCGAGCTGCATCAAGACGGTGATGGTGAAGCTGTCGTAGATCGAGGCGTATTTGATGTCCTTCGGCGTGATGCCGGCTTCCTCGAAGGCGCGCGGGCCGGACCAGATACCCGCGGAATAAGTGAGGTCGAGATCCTTGCCGCCGCGCGGGCCCTTCATGGCCTCGCCATGGCCGATCAGGCGCACCTGAGGCTTCTTCAGGCTCTTGGCAATCTCTGGCGTCGTCACAATCAGCGCGCCACCGCCGTCGGAGACGACGCAGCAATCCATGCGATGGAGGGGATCGGAGATCATCGGCGAGTTCAGGACGTCCTCGACGGTGACGACGTCCTTGAGCATCGCATGCGGATTGTATTGCGCATGATGCGAGGCCGCGACCTTGATCCAGGCGAGCTGCTCGCTCGTGGTGCCATAGTCGTGCATGTGGCGCATGGCACACATGCCATAGGCATTGTGCGTGGTCGCGCCGTAAGCGGATTCGAAATCAACCTCTGCGCCGGCCGCGCGCGGCGGCATCACGCCGGTGCGTGGCTTGCCGGCCAGCGTGATCAGCGCGATCGAGCACTTGCCTGCCGCGATCGCTTCGGCGGCGTGGCCGAGATGGATGATGTAGGAACAGCCGCCGGTCTCGGTCGAATCGATATGGCGGAGTTTTTTGGTGTTCAGGCCGAGATAATCGACCATCGGCCAAGCGCCGCCGGGCGCATCGCCCGCGCAGAAATAGCCGTCGACATCGTCTTTGGAGAGCCCGGCATCCTCGATCGCGCCCTTGGCGACCTCGGCGTGGAGCTGGGCGGTGGATTTGTCCGGCGCATGCCGGGTCGGGTGTTCAAAAATCCCGGCAATGTAGGCCTTGCCCTTGATGGTCAAACTTCAGGTCTCCGCTCGCGTTTTTTCTTGCTCCGTTTTTCTGAACCGCGGTGGCCTGCTTGGCAAGCGCGGAAATATTCCGCCCTGCGAGAGGGTAGCGGGTGGGCCCAAATGGGGTCCGCCTCTTGTGCTGGATTGCGTCGTCGCAAGAGCTCCTCGCCAATGATGCAGGCGACAGCAGAATCCTAAAGCTGCTTTGCCCGACCGCGCAAGCGATTTTCTTTTTTAACGAAAACAACCCCATGCACAGTAGAACGGGGTTGATTTCAAAGAGGAAAATCGCAGAGCTAGGAGACCTACTCCGCCGCGATCTGCCTTGGCGCGGGCGGCGGGTTGGCGAGGTCAGCGGCGAGCTGGGCGTAGCGGGCCTTGGCGTCGTTTACGGCCTTCTCCTTCACCGGGCCGTAGCCGCGAATGCGGTCGGGCAGCGACAGCAGCTCCACGGCGGTGTCGTGCGTGACCGGCGACAGCAGGCCGAGCACGGTTGAAACGTCCTTCTCGTAGCCGGCGATCAGGTCGCGCTCGAGCTTGCGGTCGGCGCTGCGGCCGAAAATGTCGAACGGCGTGCCGCGCAGGAATTTGAATTTGGCCAGCACGCGGAAAACGTTCAGCATCCACGGGCCGAAGGCGCGCTTCTTCGGACGGCCGAGCGCATCAACGCCGCGGCTGAGGATCGGCGGCGCCAGGTTGAAGTTGAACTTGAACTCGCCCTCGAACTGGTCGCGGAGCTGCTGCTCGAAGGCGCCGTCGGTGTAGAGGCGCGCGACTTCGTATTCGTCCTTGTAGGCCAACAGCTTGGCGTAGTTCACCGCGACCGCGCGCGGCAGCGCTTCGCCATAGCCACCGTTCACCGCAACCTCGCGGACCTGGTCGACCAGCTTGCGATAACGGTTTGCCAGGCGAGCATTCTGATAGGCGGTGAGGTGCTTGGCGCGATGCTCGATGACCTCGTCCAACGTCATCGCCTCCAGCGTCTTGGGTGCAACGACCTCGTCCGTCCCCTTCAGCATGTCGGCGAGGCGCTTGGGATCGGCGACCGCGAGGCGGCCGAGGCGGAAGGCCTCCTTGTTCATCTTGATCGAGACGCCGTTGACCTCGATAGCTTGCTCGATCGACGCCGCCGACAGCGGGAACAGCCCTTTTTGATAGGCATAGCCCATCATCATCATGTTGGTGGCGATAGCATCGCCGAGCAGCTGCTCGGCCGGCTTGGTGAAATCGAAGAACACGGAGTCCTTGTGCAGCGCCGTTTCCAGCACCGCGTTGAGCTTGCGGGTCTGGAAATTGAAGTCGCGGTTGAGGACGAAGTCGGCGGTCGGGATGACGTGGCTGTTGATAATGCCGCGGGTGCGGCTGGAGTCGCAGAGCGAGATCGTGTCCTTGGCAACCGCGACCACCTCGTCGGCTGCGAGCACAAGATCGGCCGTTCCAGTGACGATGCGCGAGCAGGTCACCTCGGCCGGATGATCGGACAGGCGGACGTGGCTGAGCACCGCCCCGCCCTTCTGCGCGAGACCCGACATGTCGAGGATCATCGAGGCCTTGCCCTCGATATGGGCGGCCATGCCGAGCAGCGCGCCTATGGTGAGCACACCGGTGCCGCCGACACCGCCGACCGCCATGTTGTACGGCTTGTCGAGGATCGGGCGTGAGGCCGGCTCCGGAAGCTCGCCGATCTCGCTGAGCTCCGCCGGCGCGCGATGGCGCGGCGCACCGCCGTCGATCGTGACGAAGGACGGACAGAAGCCCTTCAGGCAGGAATAGTCCTTGTTGCAGGAGGACTGGTTGATAGCCCGCTTGCGGCCGAACTCGGTCTCGAGCGGCTCGACCGAGATGCAGTTCGACTGCACCGAGCAGTCGCCGCAGCCTTCGCAGACCGCCGGGTTGATCATGACGCGGCGCGGCGGGTCTTCCATCAAGCCGCGCTTGCGGCGGCGACGCTTCTCGGCCGCGCAGGTCTGCACGAATACGATGGCAGACGTGCCCTTGTATTCGCGGCACATCTTCATGACATTGTCGAGCTCGTCGCGGTGATACTTCTTCACGCCGGGCGCGATGGTGTCGGCCGGGTAAGCATCGGGGTTTTCCGAGACCAGATAGAGCTCGCGGATGCCTTCGGCGTAAAGCTGCTGGGTGATCTGCTGCGGCGAGAGATCGCCGTCATGGCGCTGACCGCCGGTCATGGCAACGGCGTCGTTGTAGAGGATCTTGTAGGTAATGTTCGCCTTGGAGGCGATCGCCTGGCGGATGGCGAGAATGCCCGAATGGAAATAGGTGCCGTCACCGAGATTCGCGAAGATGTGATTCTCCTTGGTGAAAGGCGCGATGCCGACCCAGGGCACGCCCTCCCCGCCCATATGCGTAAACGTTTCGGTCGAGCGGTCCATCCACAGCGCCATGAAGTGACAGCCGATGCCGGCCATGGCGCGGCTGCCTTCGGGGACTTTCGTGGATGTATTGTGGGGGCAGCCTGAGCAGAAATACGGGGTACGGGAGATGGGCGCGACCGCCTGCATCTGCGTGGCCTGGCGGCCGTTGAACCAGTCGGCCTTGACGCGGAGCATCTCCGCAATTTCAGGGTTGAGATTAAGTCGAAGCAGCCGCTCGGTCAGCGAGGTCGCAAGCGAGGCGACGCTGAGCTCGGCGGCGAAGGTCAAAAAGCGCTTGTCGTGCTCGTCCATCTTGCCGACGATGCGTGGGCGGACGTCGTCACGCCAGTTGAACAGCTCCTGCTTGACCTGGTTCTCGACGATCTCGCGCCGTTCCTCGACGATGAAGATTTCTTCGAGCCCCACAGCGAACTGCCGTACGCCCTCCGGCTCCAGCGGCCATGGCATGCCGATCTTGTAAAGGCGAAGGCCGATCTTGGCGGCGACCTCCTCGGTGATCCCGAGCTCGCGCAGCGCTTGGCGGACGTCCTCATAGCTCTTGCCGGATGCCATGATGCCGAAGCGGGCGTTTGGCGAATCCATGGTGACGCGGTTGACCTTGTTGGCGCGCGCAAAGGCGATCGCCGCAAAGCCCTTGTAGTCCTGTAAGCGACGGTCCTGCTCGAAGCGGTCGTCGGGCCAGCGCAGATTGAGGCCGCCGGGCGGCAGCTCGAAATCGGAGGGGATGATAAAGGGCTTCATCTCGTCGGTGAGGTCGATCTCGGCCGTGGTCTCCACCGTCTCCGTGATCACCTTCATGCCGACCCAGCAGCCGGAGTAGCGCGACATCGCGATGCCGAGCAGGCCCATCTCGATCATCTCGTGGATGCTCGAGGGATAGAGATACGGCATCAGCGCCGAGATGAAGGCATGGTCGGACTGATGCGGGACGGTGGAGGATTTTGCGCCATGGTCGTCGCCGGCAAGGCAGAGCACGCCGCCGTTCTTGGCCGAGCCGGCGGCATTGCCGTGGCGGAAGACGTCACCGCAACGGTCGACGCCGGGGCCCTTGCCGTACCAGATGCCGACCACGCCATCATATTGGGCGCCGGGCGAGAGGTTGAGCTGCTGCGAGCCCCACACGGCGGTCGCCGCGAGATCCTCGTTCACGCCGGGCTGGAACTTGATGTTGTACTGTTCGAGATGCTTCCGCGCGGCGAAGAGCTGCTGGTCATAGCCGCCGAGCGGCGAGCCGCGATAGCCGGAGATGAAGCCCGCGGTGTTGAGGCCGTTGGCGCGGTCGCGCCGGATCTGGGCCATGGGCAGGCGCACCAGCGCCTGGATGCCCGTGGTGAAAACGTGTCCGGTTTGCTGGGTGTATTTCTGATCGAGACTGATCGGACCCTGGTTGATGCCCATGCTGTCCTCTTCCGCCCTTCTTGGCCTTTGGCCACTTAAGCCGTTGCCTGCCCGTCATTTTTAGCTAGGGCGCGCCGACCATCTCCGCCACTCTATGTCGGAAATTTCACGCTCCGCATCACAAATCTGGAGCAAAGGGAGCGCCGGGTAAAAATAGCAATTTCGTGGCCTGAAACACGCTGGGCGTTTTCAATTTGTGTCACCATACCCCCGCCGTCGCGAAATGACGTGAGGCCCCTATACTGCGGGACGACGTCGATTGGTCGCAGGAGAGGCTTTCGATGCGGACGATTCTGGCTGGCTCGGCTCTCGTGGGTTTGGCGTTGTGCAGTGCAGTTGAAGGCGCAGCCCGCGCCGCCGAGCCCTCGCCGGAGCTGATCGCCTACGGCAAGACGCTGGTCGAAGCCGGCAACTGCGCGGGCTGCCACACCGCCGATCCGGCAAAGCCGTTCGCCGGCGGAAAGCGCATCGATACGCCCTTCGGTGCGATCTACGCGCCAAACCTGACGCCAGACCGCGACGTCGGGATCGGCGCCTGGACCGATGCCGACTTCACGCGCGCCTTGCGCTATGGCCTCGCGCCTGACGGTTCGAACTACTACCCGGCGTTTCCCTATCCCTATTTCACGCGGATGACGAAGGACGACACGCTGGCGATCCGGGCCTATCTGGGAACGCTGGCGCCCGTCGCCAACCGCAACAAGCCGCCGGAGCTGCGCTGGCCGTTCGGTTATCGCGGGCTGATGCGGGTGTGGAACTATATGTACTTTAAGCCCGGCCTGTTCGAGCCGGACCAGAGCCAGAGCGCCGCGTGGAACAGAGGCGGCTATCTCGTCACCGGTCTCGGCCATTGCGGCGCCTGCCACACGCCGAAGAACTATTTTGGCGCGGACAAGCAAGCGCAGGCGCTGTCCGGCAACGAGGTCGGCGGTTGGTATGCCCCAAGGCTCGACGGCGCCGCGCGCACCGGGCTGAAGTCGTGGAGCGCCGACGATATCACCGAATATCTGCAAAGCGGCCGCAACGCCAAAAGCCATGCCGGCGGGCCGATGGCGGAGGTGATCGTCAACTCGACCTCGAAGATGAGCGATGCCGACGTGCGTGCGATCGCGGTCTACCTGAAGAGCCTGCCGCCGGCGCGGCGCGAGACCATCGTGACGCCGGCTGACGTTGCCGAGATGAAGGCCGGCCAGGCGGTCTACGCAAAGCTCTGTGTCGCCTGCCACGAGGCCGACGGCACAGGCAGCCCACGGATCTATCCGCCGCTGCCCGGCAACGCCCTGCTGCAATCGGTCAATCCGTCCTCCACCTTGCGCATCATCCTCGATGGCGCCCACACCGTGACGACGGCGCGCGCGCCCAACACCGCCGAGATGCCGGCCTATGCCAAGCAATTGTCCGACGACGAGATCGCGGCAGTGACGAACTACATCCGCAATTCCTGGGGCAATGCGGGCCCAATGGTGACGCCGGCGCAGGTGGCAAAGGCGAGGAAGGAAGAGCCGTAAATCCGCGCCGTCGCCTTCTCTCGGTCATTGGCGAGCAATCCAAAGTCTTTCGCGGAGGGATTCTGGATTTGCTTCGCGGAGCCTGTCATCGGGCCGCGCTTCGCGCGTCGGCCTCTCGCAAGCGGAGCGAGGCGAAGAAAGCGCGCTATTTCTTTTCATCCCCGGTGAACACGAATTTCGGCATCTCCCATCTGTAGCGGACCGCGAGCAGACGGAAGCTGAGGCCGAGCACGAAGGTCAGGATCGTCCAGAGCTCGGCATTGAGATTGAGAGCGAAGGCGGTGGCGTAGAACAGCCCGGTCACGACCGAGACGCTGGCGTAGAGTTCGGATCGGAACAGGAGCGGCACGTCGTTGCAGAGCACGTCGCGCAGCACGCCGCCGGCGCAGCCTGTCACCATGCCCGAGACGATCACGATCGGCAGCGAGGCATCCATCTGCCAGCCGACATTGCAGCCGATCATGGTGAAGACGACGAGGCCGATGGCATCGAGAACGATGAAAGCGAGGTGCAGCCGATGCACCAGCCGCGCGATCAGGATCGTCAGCAGCGCTGCCCCGCCCGGCAGCGCGAGGTAGATCGGGTTGGCGACCCACACCAGCGGATAGTGACCGAGAAACAGGTCGCGCAGTGTGCCACCGCCAAGCGCGGTCACGCAGGCGAGAAGACAAACGCCGACATAGTCCATGCTCCCTCGACCGGCGGCCAGCGCGGCCGTCATGCCCTCCGCCGTCAAGGCGACCAACGCCAGAAGATGCAGGACGCCGTCCGTCGGCGGCAGGCTCCACATGGATTTGTTCTCCCTCTGTGGAACCTGGTCCACGGTTCCCGTAGACAAGGTCCTGATTCCCGCGGCGGGAGCAACATGCGACGAAAGCATAAAGCGCCGGGAACGGAATCTCGCATCCACGGGTTGTCCCGCGGCAATAACCCGAGGAGACCAATCGATGGCTGACGACCGTTTTCCCAACGATCCGTACCGCCCGAACCTCGCCGACGATGAGTATCTTCGCGCGGCGCGCCGGGATGCCGACCTTCAGGCCGATCCCGAGCTTGGCGAAGGCCCCGCCTCCAGCGGCAAGGTTGCGCTGTTCGCCGTTGCGATTGCGCTGGTGCTGGGTGCCGTGTTCTACGGCCTGAACAATACCAGCACGACCAACCAGGCCAGCAACGCGCCGACGTCGCAGACCGCGCAGACGCAGCCGACCAATCCGACCGCGCCTCCCGGCATGCGCGACGTGACGCCGCGCAACAACACCGGGCCGGGCGTGACCACGGGTGCAGCACCGAGCAAGCCGGCGCCCGATACGCAGACGCCGTCTGACGGCGCGAAGTAAAAGTAACACGATAGCTCGCCCGCTGACCTGGCGGGACCCAGCACTCCGAGACCGTCGTGGCCAAATCAAAAGCCGCGGCGTACTGGATGCCCGGCCCGTGCGCAATTGCGCACTAGGCGGGGCAGGACACCGAGAGGCTACGAGAGCGGCGGGACCCAAAAAGGTCCCGCCGCTTTTCCTTTGGGTCAGCTGAACATCTTGTTGAGCTCGCCGCCGCAATAGCCATTGCCGAGCTCGGTGAAGGTCCCCTGCTCCGCCATTTCCTTGGCCGCGCGCATGAAACCGCCCCAGGCGGCGCGGGCGAGCGATCCGCCGACGCTGATGCGACGCACGCCGAGATCGGCCGCCTGCTGCAACGACAGGCCGGAGCCGCCGACCAGGAGATTGAACGGTTTTGGATGCACCGCCTTCACCACCGCCGCAATGTCCTCGCGGCTCTTCAGGCCCGGCGCATAAAGGCAATCAGCGCCGGCGTCCGCGTAGGCGGTGAGCCGGTCGATGACGAGCTTGAGATCGGTCGCGCCCCAAAGATAAGCCTCGCAGCGGCCGACCAGCAGCGTGCCGCTGTCGCCGATCGCCTTGCGCGAGGCCTTGATCCGCTCGACCGCGAGCGCGCGGTCGTAGAGCGGCTTGGCCTTGTCACCGGTGGAATCCTCGATCGACAGGCCGGCAACGCCGGTGCGGACACAGCGCTCGACATTGTCAGCGACCTTGTCCGGCTCGACGGCAAAGCCGCCCTCGAAATCCGCATTCACGGGAATGTCGACGGCGGAGCTCAATGCTGCCAGATGCTGACAGACCTCCTCGACGCTGACGTGATTATCGGCCTTGCCGATGGTCCAGGCAAAGCCCGCGCTCGATGACGCAATCGCCTTGAAACCGAGATGCTGCAACGCCTTGGCGCTGCCGACGTCAACCGGATTGGGCAGGATGAAGCAGCCGCTCTCGTGCATCTTCCTGAACGTCGCGCGCTTGTCAGCGGTTGTCACGTGCATGTTTCTCTCCCTTATTGGCCGCGAAGACATAGGCGCGCATTCAGGGCAGCGCTAGTGCGCGCCCGGCAGCACTAGTGCGCGCCCGGCAGCGCAAGTGCGCGCCCGGGCAGCGCTAGTGTGCATCGTGCACGGCGCGGCTGTCCTTCGGCGCCTGCTCGCGATCATTCATGCCGTAGTCACGGATGACGCTGGCGATGCGCAAATGATAATCGGCGAAGATCTTCGCCCTGCCTGTGGCCTGGGTACGGCGATGCTCCATCGTGTTGCGCCAGGCTTGCACGGCCGCCTCATCCCGCCAGAACGATACCGACAGGATCTTGCCCTTCTCGGTCAGGCTCTCGAAGCGCTCGACCGAGATGAAGCCGTCGATGGTTTGCAGGATGGGCTTCAGATCGGCCGCGAGGTCGAAATAGTCCTGGCGGTGTTCCGGCTTCGGCCAGACTTCGAAGATCACGGCGATCATGGGCGTCTCCTGCTAACGATGTCGTGGCCTACAATACCACCTTGCGCAGGAAGGTGCGCTCTTCCGCGAGGATGAACTTGTTCTCCTCGGCGAAATGGAAGTTCGCCATGCCTTCGGCGTCCTGCCGCAGCCGCGCCCGATAGGCTTCATAGGCGGCCAGACTCTCGAAGGTGATCAGCGCGAAGGCGATGTTGTTGGTGCCCTCATGCGGCATGAAGTAGCCGATCAGGTCGCCGCCGCATTTCGGGATGATGGTGAGCCAGCGTTTCGAATATTCCTCGAATTGGGCGCGCTTGAATGGATCAAGCTGGTAGCGGATGAAGACGGTGATGGACATGATGGGCTCCTGTGTTTCCGTCGTCGTTGCGAGCGCAGCGATCACCAAAGTCAGCCCCTCACCCTGAGGAGCCGCGTGCGCGGCGTCTCGAAGGGCGAGGCCACCATCCGGGCCTTCCTCCTTCGAGACGCGCGCAAAGGCGCGCTCCTCAGGATGAGGGTTAAGTAGTGAGGATCGCTTCGCCGTCGTTCGCAATGACGATTTGGTGAAAACCTACCTCCTTGCCGGACGTTGATGCTTCGGCTACCATCGAAGCATGAAATCAGGTCCTGACATCGCCATGGTCGCCTCCCTGGTCGGCGATCCCGCGCGCGCCAACATGCTCACCGCGCTGATGAACGGCCGTGCGCTGACCGCGAGCGAATTGGCACAGGAGGCCGGCATCACGCCGCAGACTGCGAGCTCGCACCTGTCGAAGCTCGAGGCCGGCGGCCTCGTCGAGCCGGAGAAGCAGGGCCGGCATCGCTACTACCGCCTCACCGATGACGACGTCGCCGGCGTGCTCGAGGGCCTGGCGGGGCTTGCCGCGCGGACCGGCCACATGCGCGTGCGCACCGGGCCGAAGGATCCGGCGTTGCGGCGCGCGCGGATCTGCTACGACCATCTCGCCGGCGATCTCGGCGTGCAGATGCTCGACACCATGCGCGCGCGGCAGCTGGTCAGGCAGAAGAAGCAGGAGATCGAGCTGACGGCGGAGGGCGAGCGCTTCCTCGCCAAGCATTTGCAGATCTCGCCCGACATGCTGACCCATCCGCGCCGCCCGGTGTGCAAGGCCTGTCTCGACTGGAGCGAGCGGCGGCATCATCTCGCCGGCACACTGGGGGCGGCCATGATGCAGCGCTTCGCCGAACTCAAATGGGCCGCACGCGACGCCACGCCCGGAAGCCGCGTTGTGAATTTCACCCGCACCGGCGAGAAACAGTTCGCTGCGCTGTTCGGGAATGGCAAGGACTGATCACGAAGCTGCGTGACGGCACACAATGCCGTGTGAACTCCCATTGTTGTCATGGCCGGGCTTGACCCGGCCATCCATCACTTTATGCGCACTGTCGTCCCGGGGCGATGCGGTGCAGCGAACTCGGAACCTCGAGATTCCGGGGTCGCGTCGTCGACGCGCCCCGGAATGACGGCTCCAAACACGAGACCCCCAATGAACCGCTTCCTCCGGGCCGCGCTCTGCGCCGCCCTCCTCGCATTCCCGCTCACATCCGCCCGCGCCGCCGACACCGCGCCGCGCGAGCCCTATGGCGCCGCGCTCGAAGGCTTTGCCTATCCCTATCCCGTGCACCTCTTGCCGCTCGTCAATGACGGCGAGCAGCTCAGCATGGCCTATATGGACGTGTCTGCCGCGGAGCCGAACGGCCGCACCGTGGTGCTGCTGCACGGGCGTAATTTCCCGTCAAGCTACTGGGCCCCCGTGATCAAGATGCTGAGCGAGGCGGGTTATCGCGTGGTCGTGCCGGACCAGGTCGGCTTCGGCAAATCCTCCAAGCCGCAGGGTGAACTCCATTTCGACACGCTGGCGCGCAACACGATTGCGCTGCTCGATCATCTCAAGATCGACAGGGCCGAGATCGTCGCTCATTCGCTCGGCGGCATGCTCGGTGTGCGCCTCGCCCGCGCCTATCCCGACCGCATCGCCCATCTGGTGCTGACCGCGCCGATCGGACTGGAGGACTACCGCCTCTACGTGCCGCCGACGCCGACCGAGAAGATGATCCAGACCGAGGACAAGCTCACGGCGGACGGCTATCGCAAGCAGCTCCAGACCAACTATTCGATCAAGCTGCCGCCGGAGGCGATCACCCCGTTCATCGATGCCCGTTTCAACATCAAGGGCAGCCCCGATTATCCGCGCTGGCTGCGCGCCTTCGTCAGCTCCGGCCAGATGATCTATCGCGAGCCGGTGGCACACGAGATCCCGCTCATCACACTGCCCACGCTGTTTGTGATGGGCGCCGACGATCACAACGCGCCGGGACGAGTGAGCGCGCCGGAGGCGCTGCGCGCCAAGATGGGGCAGAATGCCGAACTCGCGAAAGCGTTCGCCGCAAAGATGCCGAATGCGCGGGCCGAGGTGATCCCGGACACCGGCCATCTCGTCTTCCTGGAGGCGCTGGAGAAGTATCGGGAGCTGGTGCTGGAGTTTCTTGGCCGCTAGTGCCGTCGCCATCGCGTGAAGCGGCATGCGGAGCAATGTTCATGCCGCATTCAGGTCATGATTGGCAGGCTTGGATCGCGATGTGTCGGCACGTCCCCGATTTAACGTGTCGAATCGTGTCTGTTGATTCATTGTTCGCCGCAAGCGCCATCCCCTAAGCCTCTCCCGAAGGACCAGAAGGAAGATCAAATGAAATACCTGTTCGCCGCCGTCATGCTCGCCAGCGCGGTCGTCGGTTTCAGCGAAGCGGCCAGCGCCGCCGGCGGCTGCGGCCCCGGCTGGTATCGTGGCCCCTATGGCGGCTGCCGTCCGATGCGCGGGGCAGTCGTTGTGCGCCCCGCGCCCGTAGTGGTCGCCCCGGCGCCGGTCGTCGTGGTGCCCCGCGCACGCGCGTGCCCCTATGGCTTCCGCTGGTACGCCGGCCGCTGCCGTCCGTTCTGATCCTTTCGCATTGCAAAATGGCCGCGCGGGACCGCCTGCGCGGCCAATTTCGTTTTGGCGCTAGTCGACGGTGTCCCTTGAGCGCGAGACGGGGACCGCCAGCGGCGATCCCCGGTCCAATTCGCGGTTGCCGCGGGCTTACCAGTAACGGCGGCGGTGCCAGCGCCGGCGACGCCAGCCCCAATGGCGGTGGCGCCAGCCCCAATGCCGGCCGCGCCCACGCCAGTGCACCTGCTCAGGTTTCGCCTGCCCGGCTTCTTCGCTGGTAGTGACTGCGGGATGAGCGTCTGAGTGACCTTGCGGCATGCGGGTGGGATCAGCGAGTGGCTGCGGTGACAGCGGCGCGGCCTGCACGGTCGCAGCGAAGGCGGCGGCTCCCGCCGTCACCCCCAGTGCAAGTTTCAAAAAATTTCGGCGCTCCATGACTTCTTCCTCTTGGATCATCGTGCCCGTGATGCCGAGTAAGTCTCGCGGTGACGACATGAACCGAAGCTGAATCATGCGTTCAGTTTCGATGAGAAGCGGACGGTATCGCCTGTCGCCTACGTCGCGAACTCCTGCGCCAGCACCAGCGTCTCGCGCGTGCGCCTCACTTCGGGCCAGTCGCGGTTGAAGTCGGCCGTCAGGCGCTTCAGCGCATCACCTTTCAGCATCGCCGCGAGCTTCGCCTCGTCATCGAACTGATACATGGCCTGATGCAGCGAGGGATCGTCCAGGCTCCAGAACCGCCAGGCCTTGGCTACGCCGAACGCCCTCACCGCATCGGGCAGATGTTCCGTCTCGTACCATCTGTCGAAGGCGGCGCGCTTGCTCGCGTCGGTGAGGGTGGCGCGGACGACGAAGAACGCTGATGGCATCGGGTTTCCTCCCATTGTTTGAGCGAAGACTAGCCGCTTCACTCGCCGGCGACAAAAACAGTTGTCACCGGTGTCGGAATGCGTGCCCTTTGCTCGTCCTTGGTCTGAGCCAAGATACGGAGAGACGACATGGCCGACCTCACGCTGACCACCTTCGACTGGGTTCCCGAGATGCCCAGGGGTTTCGTGCGCGACCTCCGTGTGCGCTGGGCGCTCGAAGAAGCCGCTTTGCCCTATCGCGTCGCGAGCGTGCCGTTCGAGGACCGCGGCGCCGCACATCTCGCGCACCAGCCCTTCGGCCAGGTGCCGTGGCTGACCGATGGCGACCTCTCGATCTTCGAGAGCGGCGCGATCCTGCTGCATCTCGGCGAGCGCAGCGACAAGCTGATGCCATCGGATCCGCGCCGCCGCAGCCAGGCGACGAAATGGGTGTTCGCCGCGCTCAATTCGGTGGAGATGGCGAGCCTGCCCTGGGCGATGCTGAACTTCATGGGCAATGCGGACGGCACGCCGGGATGGAAATTCCTAGACGGGTTCCTTACGGTTCGTCTCAAGCATCTCGAACCGGTGCTGGCCCGCCGCGAATGGTTGGCGGGGTCCTTCTCCGTCGCCGACATCCTGATGTCGGACGTGCTGCGCCCCGTCGACCGTTTCGAGGGACTTGCGAACCACCCGGCCTGTCGCGCTTACCTCGCCCGGGCCACGGCCCGCCCGGCCTTCCTCAAAGCCCGCGCGGACCAAATGGCGCATTTCGCCGCGGGGGATGCGGCCCGCCGAGCGTGACCTGCCGCACATCATTAACCCGGTGGTAAGCGTACGCTCATAGCCATCGGAACGAAGCAATTTGCCTCAAATTATTCGAGGCGAAAGGTGACCCATGGCCCGTATCGCGTATCTCAAAGAACAGATTGCCCGCGCCGAGCGCTTGGCAAAGGCGATCCTCGACCAGCAAACCGCGGAACGCCTTCAGGCCTTCGCAGCCGAATGCCGCGCGGAGTTGCAGGTGCTGACGCTCAGGACTGCGGCGTAGGGCGTGCGACGCGTCGCGTCACACCAGCTTCAGCGGCGTATCGGCAACGACGCGAAGATCGATGCTTCCGATCAGCGCCGAACGACGCGCCTCCGCAGCACTGATGGCCTCGTCCGTCTGCCGCAACGTGCTGACGTTCGAGCCGAGCGAGACGATCCCACCCAACACCAGAGCGATCGATCCGAGCGCGGCGGTCTGGCCTAATCCCAACAGACCGAGGATCGTGACGAGCAGCAGCGCGGTCCCGCCGCCGATGGCGATCTTGGACGCCAGAATGTATTTCCGGCACCGCTCGGCAATCTCGGCGAGCGCTTCGATCCGCGCCTCGATATCGGAGATCTCATCGATCGGATCGTCTTCGGTCATGCGAATTCAGAAGATATTGGTAACCCGCATCAGCGAAGCGAGATGCGGGGCTTAGGCAAAGATCCGGATGTCGCTGCGCGCATCCGGGCTGTGTGCGCTCACAACGGCAAATTGTCGTGCTTCTTCGCCGGCATTTCCGTCTTCTTGTCCTTCAGCATCGCCAGCGCCCGGGCGATCCGCTTTCTTGTCGAATGCGGCATGATGACGTCGTCGATGTAGCCGCGCTCGGCGGCGATGAACGGCGATAAGAACCGGTCTTCGTATTCCTTGGTTCGCGCCGCGATCTTGTCGGGGTCGCCGATGTCACTGCGGAAGATGATCTCGACCGCGCCCTTGGCGCCCATCACCGCGATCTGTGCGGTCGGCCAGGCGTAGTTCATGTCGGCGCCGATCTCCTTGGAGGCCATGACGTCGAAGGCACCACCATAGGCCTTGCGGGTGATGATGGTCACCAGCGGCACGGTGCATTGCGAATAGGCGAACAGCAGCTTGGCGCCGTGCTTGATCAGGCCGCCATATTCCTGCGCGGTGCCCGGCAGGAAGCCCGGCACGTCGACGAAGGTGACGATCGGGATGTTGAAGGCGTCGCAGAAGCGGACGAAGCGCGCCGCTTTCCGCGACGCATCAGAGTCGAGCACGCCGGCCAGCACCATCGGCTGGTTTGCGACGAAGCCAACGGTGCGGCCCGCGATGCGGCCAAAGCCTGTGACGATGTTCTTGGCGAAGGCCTCCGCGATCTCGAAGAAGTCGCCCTCGTCCACGACCTTCAGGATCAATTCCTTCATATCGTAGGGCTTGTTCGGATTGTCGGGGATCAGCGTGTCGAGCGACATGTCGATGCGGCCGATGTCGTCGAAGCTCGGCCATTCCGGCACGCCGTCGGTGTTGTTGGATGGCAGGAAGTCGATCAGACGGCGCATCTGGAGCAGCGTCTCGACGTCGTTCTCGAAGGCGCCATCCGCGATCGAGGAGCGCGTGGCGTGCACCGAGGCGCCGCCGAGCTCTTCGGCCGTGACGACCTCGTTCGTTACCGTCTTCACGACGTCGGGGCCGGTGACGAACATGTAGCTGGTGTTCTTCACCATGAAGATGAAGTCGGTCATTGCGGGTGAATAGACGTCGCCCCCGGCGCACGGGCCCATGATGACGGAGATCTGCGGGATCACGCCCGAGGCGAGCACGTTGCGGCGAAACACGTAGGAATAGCCGGCCAGCGCGGCGACTCCCTCCTGGATACGGGCGCCGCCGGCGTCATAGAGGCCGATGATCGGCGCCCGCGCCTTCATCGCCATGTCCTGCAGCTTCGTGATCTTCAGCGCGTGGGTCTCGGACAGCGAGCCGCCGAACACGGTGAAATCCTTGGCGAAGACGAAGGTCTTGCGGCCATTGACGGTGCCCCAGCCGGTGACGACGCCATCGCCCGGGATCTTGTTCTTCTCCATGCCGAACTCGGTGGAGCGATGCTCGACGAACATGTCGAATTCCTCGAACGATCCCTTGTCGAGCAGGAGCTCGATGCGCTCGCGCGCGGTCAGCTTGCCGCGGGCGTGCTGCGCCTCGATGCGCTTCTCCCCGCCGCCGAGCTTGGCACCGGCACGACGATCTTCAAGGGCGTCCAGGATGTGTTTCATTTGCTCCCGCCAGTTCTTAAGCCTTAAGCGATGCCGGGTTCTAACACGGCATTTTGCGGCCCGGAAAGCGCCTTTCGGCGCCGCAGGGCTGCCCTGCCGCAGCGTGAAAGCGCAAGGAATTACAAAGTTTTGCCTGGGAGGCGAGCATGGCCAGGGGCATCGCCAGGACAGGCCGGGTTCGGCTTCGCCCCTCTCGGCGGGAGCGCCCGATCCTGGCCGTCGCCCGCAAATTGCCGTCCAGCCCGGTTGACCAGGCCAGCCGATTCAGGCTTGCTCCGAACCCACGATCAGGCGCCAATGTTGCGTGAGCCGAGTTGGTACGGCGGCGGTCCTCATGTCTGGCGCAAGCATCGCGCAATGTCCACGATGATCGTCCCAGCGCGCGAGCCTGTTGTTGCACCCGATCAAAATCCTGAGAGGAGATCCGATGCCGAGGGCATTCCGCGTTGCTGTGGCGCTCTTTATATCGACTCTGTTCGCGGGCATTGGCGCCAACGCACAATCGCTTCCGAAAGAGGTCGCCACCCGCGCCGAGATCTACCCGATCCCCTCGCTCACCCTCTCCGACCAGCAATTCCTCAGTGGTGATGCGGCGGCCGGCAAGCCGGTGACGGTCGCGGGCGAACTGCGTGTCGCGCAAGGGACCGGAAAACTCCCCGTCGTGGTGCTGATGCACGGCTCGAGCGGCGTCGGCGCCACTACGGAAGCCTGGGTGCACGCGTTCAACGCTATGGGCATCTCCACCTTCGTGATCGACGGCTTTACAGGGCGCGGCCTGACGGTGGTCGGGCCGAACCAGGCCTTGCTGGGCCGACTCAATTTGATCGTGGACATCTACCGGTCGCTGGAGATTTTGGCGAAGCATCCCCGCGTCGATCCTGACCGCATCGTGCTGATGGGCTTTTCACGCGGCGGACAGGCGACGCTCTATGCGAGCCTCGAGCGCTTCAACAAGCTGTGGAATAAGTCAGGCATCCAGTTCGCGGCCTATATCCCGTTCTATCCGGATTGCTCGACGACCTATGTTGGCGATAGCGAAGTCGTCGCGCGACCGATCCGCATCTTCCACGGCGCGCCCGACGACTACAATCCCGTGAAAAGCTGCAGGGCTTTCGTCGAGCGGCTCAAGGCGGTCGGGCGACGTGGTGCTGACCGAATATCCTGACAGTGCACATGGGTTCGACAGCGGCCTGCTCGGCCTCAACACCGTCACTGTGTCCGCCAACGCGCAAACCGTGCGCAACTGCCATATCAAGGAAGGTGACGGCGGCGTGTTGATGAACGGCGATACCAACGCGCCCTTCTCCTACAAGGACGCCTGTGTCGAGCTCAACCCGCATGTCGGCGGCAATCCGAAGACAGCCGCCGAAGCGCGCAAGGCCGTGGAGGAGTTTTTGCAGGTGCTGTTCAAATTGGGGTGAGACTGTTTGCTCCGCCCCAGCTCTCGTAGGGTGGGCAAAGCGGAGCGTGCCCACCAATCACAGTCATGAGACGAAGGTGGGGCACGGCGCTGCGTGCCTTTGCCCACCCTACGGTACTGCAGTTTGTCGCGAGCTCCTCGCAATGGCGAGCCTTACGGCTCCCCTGGCTTGAACGGCTCCTCCTTGCCAGGCGGCACCGTCTCCTCGGCCATTGCCAGCAGCATCGCGACCATCACGTAATTGCCGGCAACTGCAGTGAGATCGACAATCTGCTGGTCGTTGAACACCTTCTTCGCGCGCGCATAAGTCTCGTCGGTGACTTTCTTGGTGGTGGTGAGCTCGGTGACGAAGTCGTAGACCACCGCCTCGTCATCGGCCATCTTCGACGGCCGCTTGTTGGCCTTCAGCTCCGCGATGATGTCGGCCGACAGCCCTGCCTTCGCCGCCAGCGGCGCGTGCGCGTACCATTCCACCTGCGACCGCCATTGACGCCCGATGATCAGGATCGCGAACTCGTTGAGCTTGACCGGGACCGAGGTCTCCCAGCGCAGATAGTGGAACAGGTCGAACAGGCGCTGGCCGAGCACGGGGCTGCGGATCATCGAATTGTAGGGTCCGCCGATGCCGACGCTCGACACCTTCATGATCTGCTCGCCGAGCGGCTTCTGCCTGGCGTCGAGCTGATCCATGGTGAGCTGCGGAAACCGTGGCTCCTTGCTGGTGGCGGGGCCGGCAAACATCGTGGCAGCGAACCAGCCGCTTGCTGCGGCAAGCGTGAGCGACGACAGCCAGAGCGGCGTTGCATTCATTTTCCATCCTCCCGGTTTTCTTTGGCGGGAGGATGCTAGTCGAGCGGCACCAGCGCGGTAGCGCTAGATCGCACCAATATCGGCAAGGCAGGCTTGCGTCAGCGTCATGCGGGCTTCGATGTGGCGTGGCTCGCGGCAGTCGATGTTGAGCGCGAACACGGTGTGCGCTTCGCCTTTCTCGGCCCAGCCCACCATCCAGCCGAGCGACGGCTCGCCGCGCTCAGCACCAAGCAGGCCGGACTTGGCGCGAATGACGCTTTCGCCCACCTTGGTCACCGGCAGGATGTCGCAGACGAGATCCTGGCTGCGCTTGCTGATCGGCAGCGCGCGCCGGCGCAGCCGGTCGACGAAGTCGATCTGCTCGACGGCATCGATGCGCAAGGCCCCGGTGAGCCAGAACTGGTCGATGCCGCCGCCGATGTCGCGGTTGCCGTAGTCGAACTCGTCAACATACTTTTGCATGCGCTGCTGGCCGATGCGGCGCGCGATCTCCTGATAGACCGGCACCGCACTGACTGCAATCGCAGTCCGCAGCGTGTGATCCTTGTTCCAGGCCTCGATCGGACGCTTCACGCCGTCCCAGGGAAACACGTCCTTGTCGGGGTCAGTGACCACACCGGTCTCGAGCGCAATCAACGAGTTTGGAATCTTGAAGGTCGAGGCCGGCAGCTTCCCCTCGCCCGAGCGCTCCTTGTCGCTGGCGACGATCAGATAGTCCTCGACCTTGTAGCCGACGAAGGTGCCCGATGTGCCGAGATCGGTGAAGCGTTTGGCCAAGCTGTCGCGGATTTCGTTGCGCGGCGGCGCGACGTGAGCGAGCGCGCGTGACGGCACGGTGGCGGCTGCGGCAAGCAGACCGAGGGTGGAACGACGGGTCAGCAAGAGCGGTATCCAATGATGATGAGAGTGGTCGCGACAATGCCGCCGATATCTGGTGAAACGATGACAGGTTATTTCTTGAGCACGATGTTTTTTCGGAAGACCGCTCCACACTTTGCGCTAACGCGGTCCTCCGGGGTCCGGATCATGCTCTACCGCCCGCGACCCGAAAGCCGCAGCACGAACACCAGCACTTCGGCGACGGCCTTGTAGAGGTCTGGAGGGATCTCCTCGCCGAGCTCGAGCTTGGAGAGCGCGCCGGCCAAGACCTCGTTCTCCTCGATCGGAATGTCATGGGCCTTGGCGATCTCGACGATCTTTTCACCGATCGTGCCCTTGCCCTTGGCGACGACGACGGGGGCGTTGGTGCCCTTCTCGTAGTGCAGGGCAATCGCAAGCTTGGAGGCGTCGCTCATGTGGCCCGATCCAGGAAATGTCCGGCGCGGGCCGGCGCCGGTTGCGGCGGGGTGCCCTCGCGCACCACGATATCACCGGGCTTGAGCTCGGCTCTCGTCAGTGCCTGGTTGAGTTCACCGATTCCGGCGCGGAGCTGCTGCGCCGTCGCCGGCCGCTCCGCCCACATCCGCACAAAAGTCTTGTCGCCGCTCAGCGTGATCAGCGCATGCACGGGACCTGCCGGCTCGACATTAAGTGAGAAGCGCGCGCGCCAGGCACGCGTGGCGGGATCGGCGGATTCGTTGCCGCCGTCGCGCGAGATCTCGAACTGCGCCATCGCGGTGCCCTGTTGGGTTGCGAAGGGAATTTCGAAACTCCATTGCGGCACGGCCGGGTCGATGCGATGGCCGGAGGCATCGGCGCGATCGGGGAGCGAGGCGACCTGAAGCAATGTCTGCCGCGCGATCGCGGCATCGGTGTCGTCGAGCAGACGGTGCACGGTTGCAGCGAGCGGGGTATCGGGCGCGAGCGATGGCGAGGCGATGGATTGGGGCACCGGCAATGCGCTGCGGAACGGCGGTGGCGTGGTCGCAGGGGTGGCCACCTCGAAGATGTGGCCATCCGGTACGGCCTTGTTGGAGCCGGGCACGTTGCCGATGATCCGCGGCAGGTTCTGCGTCATCTCCTGCAAGAGGCTGGCGGCAAGGCCGGCCGTCACGGTTCGCGGCATCGCCATTTGTGGCGCCTTGGCAGCCATGTCGGCGAGGACCGCGGCCGCGAGATTAGCGCCGCGCGGATGTTGCGCCGTTTGGGCAATATCGGGGGCCGCTGACGACAATGCGGCCTGCGCGGCCTCACCTGCTGCCTGCGCCGGCGCGGCGTTGACCTGCGGTGTGCCCGTGGCGCTGGCAGGAATGGCGGCGCCTTGCGTCTGAGGCGAGGTTGTCCCGAGCGCGGCCAGCGTCTGGCGCAGCACGAGCAACGCCGCTTTCAAATCGGGCGTTGCGCCGGACGCCGGCGTGCGGCCGGCGGCCAGCGAGGCTTCGAGGAAGAGGCCAGACTTTTGGAAGGCAGTCTCGATATCGCCGCCGTCGAGCCCGGCGTTGAGCGGCGTCTGCTGCGCCAGCACGTCCAGCACGGCCTGCTTCAGCCCCGCCGGCAAATCGCTGCCGACGACGACCGCGGCGAGATTGGCGAATAGCGGCGCTTGGCTGCCCTGCCTGGTCACGGCCTCGGCGGACGCCGCAGTGACGGCAATCTGCTCCGCTGGCGTCAGCGTATTGCGCGCAGCGCTCGTCGACGGCGCAAGCGGCGGGCTATCCATCAGCGAGGCCGCAGCCGGCGTCAGCGTAATCTGATCGGACGCCGCCCCGTCTGCCCCGCCCACGACGACGGCGAGCCGGATGGTGCCGTCGTTCTGCGACACCGCGAGCTGGAGATTCTGCCCCGGCGACAACGCCACTTCCGACATCACGTCCATCGAAAGGTTGGCGATTGCGATCCGCACGAGATTGTCGGCGAGCACGCTGACCACTTTGGCGTCGACAACGCTGCCGGCCTGAAGCACGAGATCGGGCGTCGCCGCGTCAGCCACAGGGCTGGCGGCGCTGATCGGAACGATCGAGCTTATCGGCGTCGGCATCTCGAAGGGCCCAGGGAATGCTGGCGCCACCCTAAGGCCGCCTCGTAAACCTCTCGTTAAGGACCTTCCGGTGCTTGCGGCTTTACCGTCGCCAAGACCGTCACGGCGGCCTCGAAATCCCGCAGGCGCGTGGCGCGGCGAGCGGCCGCTTCCTCGTCCACGCCCCATTGGTCGATGTTCCAGTCCTCATCGACATGGGCGGCGGCCCAGACCTGCCCAGCATCGCGCACGCCATGGGCCAGGGCCAGCGCCAGCAGCGCCGAGCCGGTCAACGTTGTCACCATATGGAGCGCCGCGACCGACCAGGCATCCCCCGGCAGCGCGGCGCGCGCGGCCCTGACCGCCTCGTCCGGCTGCTTCACATGCATGATGCCTTCGGACAGGATGAAATGCGCGCCCAGCGTCTCTGCGGCCCAAAACAGCACGGGGTCCCAATGCGCGGCCTCGCGGGCAACCAGCCCTTCGGGGTGGCCGGCGCGATAGAACAACAGGTCGGTCTCGAAGTATTTTGCGAGGTCGTCGCTGACGAGATCGATCCGGTCGATCACACCCTCGACTACACTGTTGGCGATCCGCGTCAGTGGCATGGTCACGGGATCGATCGTCTCGCCCTGTGCCGCCCATTCGGCAGCAACCGCATCGGCGAGCTCGCGCGAGGGAATCAGCACCTGGCGGCCGGAGGGCGTGCGGATCGGCTTGCCGTCGAGGGCGATGGCGAAACCGCCCTCGGCCTCGACTGCGCCGGCATCCTTGTAGAAGCGCTTGCGCAGGGGCGCGCGCGCGGAGGCGCGCGCCGATTCCTGCGGATCCGACGCGGGTTGCCCCGCAGCTTCTTCGAACAATTCGCGCATGTGAGTCTTCGGTCCCGGTCGCTGAGTGCTAAGCTTTCAAAGATAAGGGCGGCGGGCGACAAAGCGAGCGGCAGGCATAAGGGAACTTGCGGGCATTGCGGCCCGTTCGCCGGGCTTCGGCTTGCCGCGGCGCCTAGCCCTACTCCTCCGGCGCGTTCTCGATCGGATCAAACCGGGTTGCGTCGAGCCCGAGCAGATTCCACGATTGCTGCATATGCGGCGGCAGTGGTGCCGTGGCGTCGATCACGCCGCCGCGCGGATGCGGAATGACGATCCGGCGTGCCAGGAGATGCAGACGGTTTTGCAAGCCACCCGGCAGCTGCCAGTTCTCGATGTTGAAATATTTGGGGTCGCCGACGATGGGATGGCCGATATGGGCCATGTGGGCGCGGAGCTGGTGGGTGCGTCCCGTCACCGGCTTCAGCGACACCCAGGTCAGCTTGTTGCCGGCGGTCTCGACCATCGCATAGTAGGTCACCGCGTGGCTTGCACCCTCATCGCCATGCTGGGCGATGCGCATGATAGTGTCGTCCTCGCCCTCCTCCTTCGCGAGAAAGGTCGAGATGCGGCCCTGCTTCGGCTTCGGCAGGCCCGGGACCAGCGCCCAATAGACCTTTCGCGCCGACCGCGAGCGGAACGCGCCGGTCAGATGCGAGGCGGCAAAGCGCGTCTTGGCGATCAGGAGACAGCCCGACGTCTCCCGGTCGATACGGTGCACGAGGCGCGGCTTCTGGCCTTTGGAATCGCGCATCACCTCCAGCATCTGGTCGATGTGCCGCGTCATGCCCGAGCCGCCCTGCACGGCAAGTCCGGCGGGCTTGTTGAGCACGAGCACGTCATCGTCCTCCCAGATCGTCATCTCCTTCAGCGCGGCCAGCGTCTTCTGCGCGGCTTCCGAGAGTGGGCCGGCGGCCTTCGGCGTGTCGAGCTTCAGCGGCGGAATGCGGACGCTCTGGCCCTCCTCCAGGCGGTCCTTGCTGTCGACGCGCTTGCCGTCGACGCGCAGCTCGCCTTTGCGCACGACGCGCTGGATGTGGGAGAACGACAGGCCGGGAAAGCGTGCTTCGAGAAAGCGGTCGACGCGCATGTTGTTCTCGTCGGCCGTGACGGTGACAGTCTGCACCTTGGTCGGCAGCAATGCCTCGACGGACTTTTCCGGCGCGGTCTTTTCCAGCGCAGCTTTGGGTGCGCGCCGCTCGGCGCGCTCGCCTGCAAAGCGCGGCGGCTTGCTCGCTGCCTTGCCGCCCGGCCGCGGCCCCGCTTTCTGCGCGCTGCGCGCCTTGAAGGGACGCGCGTCACCGCGCTCGTCGCGCGAACGGGGCTTTGGGTTCATTCTCTTGATGCGGCGGCTCATGGCTGCCTGCCTATCCCAAAAGAGCCCTTTCGTCACGACGAAATGGCGATTGGGCCTCAGCCACCCCGCTCCTTGCGCAGCTTGGCCCAGTAATCCAGCCGTGTTCTGATCTCGCGCTCGAAACCGCGCTCGGGCGGGTCATAAAAAGTCTGGCGGCCCAGGGCTTCCGGGAAATAATCCTGGCCGGAGAAGGCTTCCGGCGTGTCGTGGTCGTATTCGTAAGCTGCGCCGTAGCCTTCCGACTTCATCAGCTTGGTCGGGGAATTGAGGATGTGTTTTGGCGGCAGGAGCGAGCCGGCCTGTTTTGCCACCTGCATCGCCGTGCCGAAGGCAGTGTAGACCGCGTTCGATTTCGGCGCGGTGGCGAGATAGACCACGGCCTGCGCGATCGCGAGCTCCCCCTCGGGATGGCCGAGAAAGTCGAAGGCGTCCTTAGCCGCATTGGCGATGACGAGCGCCTGTGGATCGGCAAGCCCGATGTCCTCCACGGCCATGCGCACGACGCGGCGGGCCAGGAACAGCGGATCCTCGCCGGCATCGAGCATGCGCGCGAGGTAATAGAGCGCGGCATCGGGATCAGAGCCGCGCACCGATTTATGCAGCGCCGAGATCAGGTTGTAATGGCCATCGGCCGACTTGTCGTAGATCGGGGCGCGGCGCTGCAAAATCTCCTGCAGCTGCGCGGCGTCGAAAATCTCGTCCTTGCGCGCGGCGCGCCAGACTTCCTCGGCGAGCGTCAGCGAGGCACGTCCGTCGCCGTCGGCCATGCGCACCAGAACCGCGCGTGCCTCGGCATCGAGCGGCAGCTTCTTGCCCTCGACCGCCTCGGCATGGGCGAACAGCTTTTCGATCGCGGCAGCATCGAGCGAGCGAAACACCAGGACGCGCGCGCGAGAGAGCAACGCCGCGTTGAGCTCGAACGACGGATTCTCGGTGGTGGCGCCGACCAGGACCACCGTGCCGTCTTCCATCACAGGCAGAAACGAATCCTGCTGGGCACGATTAAATCGATGCACCTCATCGACGAACAGCAGCGTGCCCTTGCCCGTCTCGCGGCGGGCGCGCGCGGCATCGAAGGCCTTCTTCAAATCGGCGACACCGGAGAACACCGCGGAAATCTGCTCGAAATGCAGGTCGGTTGCATCCGCCAGCAGCCGCGCCACCGTGGTCTTGCCGGTACCCGGCGGCCCCCAGAAGATGAGCGAGCCGAGCGTGCGCGTCTCCAGCATGCGCGTCAGCGCACCGTCCGGACCGAGGATGTGGTCCTGGCCCACAACCTCCGACAGCGCGCGCGGACGCAGCCGGTCCGGCAGCGGATGTGGAGCGTCGTGATCGAGCCCCGCCGCGGCGAAGAGAGTTGGCGTCTCCTGTGGTCGCTTCGAACTCATCCGCCTAGCGTGACGTTGATCTGCTGGCCGCCGCGCACCAGCGTGATGCGCCAGATCCGCGACCGCTCGCCGGCAGCCTTCTCGAGGTCCCCGGTCTTGCTGATCTTTTGGTTGTTGACGGCCAGGATGATGTCGCCTTTCTGAAAACCGACATTTGCGGCCGCGGTATCGCCGCCGATATCGGTGATCACGACGCCTTCGGTGTCGGCATCCAGATGCAATTCGTCGGCGAGCGCCGGCGTGATGGTCGAGACTTTCGCGCCCTGGAATGGTGAGCGCGCGGTCACGACGAGCTCGTTGCGGCCGGTGTCGGGGGCAGTCTCCAGCGTCACCGTCAGCTTGACCGGCTTGCTGCCGCGCTGCACGTCGATCTGCGCGGTACCGCCCAGCGGACGGGTTGCGAAGCGGTAGTCGAAGGCATTGGGATCGTCCACGATCTGGCCGTCGATCCCGGTGATGAGGTCGGAGGATTTCAGGCCGGCCTTCGCCGCGGGGCCATTCGGCACCACGCTTGCGACCAGCGCGCCGGTCGGCGAACGCAAGCCGAGGCTTTCGGCGATCTCGGGCGTCACCGCCTGCAATTTTGCCCCCAGCCACGGCCGCTTCACTGCCTTGCCGCCACTCTTGGCGGAAGCGACGACGACGCGCACCATGTTGGCGGGAATGGCAAAGCCGATACCTTGCGAGCCGCCGGAGCGCGAATAGATCGCAGTGTTGATGCCGGCGAGCTTGCCGCTCATGTCGACCAGCGCGCCGCCGGAATTGCCGGGATTGATCGCCGCATCGGTCTGGATGAAGAACTGGTAATCGGTGATGCCGACCTGCGTGCGCGCCAGCGCCGAGATGATGCCGTGGGTCACGGTCTGGCCGACGCCGAAGGGATTGCCGATGGCGAGGACGACGTCACCGACCAGCAATTCGTCGGAATTGGTGAAGTCCAGGGTCGGGAATTTCTCCTTGGAGTCCTTCAGGCGGAGCACGGCGAGATCGGTGCGGGAATCCTTCAGCAGGATCTCGGCCTCGAATTCGCGCTTGTCCGACAATGACACTTTCACCTGGTCCGCGCCCTCGATGACGTGGACGTTGGTGACGACGAGGCCGGAGGCATCGACGATGACTCCGGAGCCGAGCGAACGCTGCATCTGCTCGGGCTGCTGGCCCGGCACGCCGAAGAAACGGCGGAAGATCGGGTCGTCGAGCAGCGGATTGCGGTTCTGCACCACCTTGGCGGCATAGACGTTGACGACGGCCGGCTGCACACGCTGCACGATCGGTGCATAGGACAGCCGCAGCTCGGCCGGCGACGATGGCACCCGACGGTCCTGCGCAGCAGTCGGATTGAAGTGGGCTGAAAACGCTATGCACAGGGCCGCGACGACGGCGCTCCAGGTCGATCGAAACATTCCTACCTCTTGGAAAAGACGCCGGAATATAGGCGCGTTCGCCCGCCAATAGAAGGGCGCCGGGCGGCAATATTCGGCCTCTTCCCCGTGGTGTCCGAGATGCAAGCACAGCGTACTAAGCGGCAATTTGCCAGAGTGATGGATTGGCATGATGCGCGTCATCCACCATTGTAGTGTCGAGCGGATTCGGTTGCGGCGAATTGGCATCAGTGGGAACCGCGCAACCGGGCGCAGCGTCGCGGGGCAGTCATCGATCACACCTAGGCTCCGCCAGCGACTTGGGGAAGTTCGTCAAACGATGGAGTCATGACATGAGCAGAACAAGGATTGCGGCCACGGCGATCGGTCTCGCCGGCGCGCTGGCGGCCTCGCAGGCCCAAGCCCAGACCCAAACGGTAAGCAGCAGCGAGCAGGAGATCGCGCTGTTGAAGCAGCAGCTGAAGATGCTGGAGCAGAAGCTCGACAAGCTCCAGAGCCAGACCGCGGCGAACACGGCGGCTACGGCGAAGGCCAGAGCCGAAGCGAAGGCTGAAGCCAAGGCCGAGGCGCGCTCGGAGGCAAAGGCCGTCGTTGCCAACGCCAATGCGGCAATCCCCGTCAAAGGACCGGCGCCGGCCTCCGGTGTGGTCGTGACGATGCCGAACAACCGGCCAACTGTCTGCACCGCCGACCAGGCCAATTGCGTCGCCATCACCAGCCGCCTGCACTGGGATGTCGGTGGTTATGACTATCGTCCAAACACCGCGGCGACCGTGCCGCAGAAGCTCGACAGCGGCCAGAACGTTCGCCGCGCGCGCATCGGCCTGACCGGCAAGTTCTTCAACGACTGGAACTTCGCGCTGGTCTACGACTTCGGCGGCTCGTCCGATGGATTTGGCGGCGCGGCGCCGGGATCCCTTCCGGGCGGTGGCGTCTCCGGGGTCGAGAACGCCTATCTCAGCTACACCGGCTTGAAGCCGTTCGGCGGACGGATGGCGATCGAGGCCGGCATCATGGACCTGCCCTACACCATGGACGAGGCGACGAGCTCCAACGACATCATGTTCATGGAGCGCGCCTCGCCCGGCGTGATCGCCACCAACATCGCGGCCGGCGACTTCCGCTCCGCAGCCGGTGCGCGCTGGTTCAACGACCAGCTCTGGATCGGCGGCTATGTCACGGGACCGTCGACCGGTGCGATCCACTCCGCGTCGAGCGCGGCACCACCCGGTACCAGCGAGCAATATGGCGCCGTGGCGCGCGTGGCCGGCAATCCGATCAGCGGCAAGGACTATTCGGTGCATATCGGCGCCGACGCGCAATGGCTGATCCAGCCGCCGCGCAACCTGATCGCCAACACGCAGACGGTCACGCTCAGCGACCGTCCGGAATTGCGTCTCGACCCGACCACGCTGATCTCCACCGGCGCTATCGCCAATGCCTCAGGCGCGCAGGTCTACAGCGTCGAGGCAGCGGCGACGTACGGCCCGTTCATCGTTCAGGGTGAGTACTTTTGGTACAATGTCGATCGCACAGCCAATACCGGCGTGCCGCTGGTCGGCGCACCGAGCCTGAAATTCCAGGGCGGCTATGCCCAGGCCGGATACGTGCTGACGGGCGAAGGCCGGACCTACAATGCGGCGAACGCGGCTTATAGCGGCGTCAAGCCGGCGCACCCGTTCTCGCTCGACGGTGGCGGCTGGGGCGCCTGGGAGATCGCGGGACGTTTCTCCACCATCGATCTCAACGACCAGCTGGCAACCGCCAACGGCGTCGCCGGCGGACGGCAGACGGTCTACACGCTCGCGCTCAACTGGTACGTCAACGGCAACGTCCGCTTCATGCTCGACTACCTGCACGGAACTGTGTCACGGCAGGCCTCGCCGATCTCGACCGCCGATGTCGGCTCGAAGTTCGACGCCGTCGCGATGCGCACACAGTTCGCGTTCTGAGGCAATCTCATCCGGGAGCAGAACGATCCGCTCCCGGATGTTTACGCCGCGCGCTTCGGCTTCTTCACCACGACCGGCGGCGGCGCACAGGACAGCCGCTGCTGGTGGCTCTCGCCCCAGGCCTTCAGGATGTCGATGACTGGCTTGAGGCTCTCGCCGAGTTCGGAGAGGCAATACTCCACGCGCGGCGGCACCTCCGCATAGACCTTCCGAATCACGAGCTTGTCCTCCTCCAGCGCGCGAAGCTGCTTGGTCAGCATGCGCTGGGTGATGCCGGGCATCCGGCGGCGCAATTCGCCGAAGCGCTGGGTGCCGCTCTGGAGGTGGTAGAGGATGACACCCTTCCACTTGCCGTCGATCAGATCCAGCGTCGCCTCGACCGAGCAGCCGGGGCGCCGGGCAAAATTGCGCCGTTTCATGCGTGTTTTCCCGATAGTATCCAAACAGGGACTATATCCCCAAATTTACAGTACTTGCCAAATCGGGGCCAGAGCGACAGTTAGGGCGGCGAGCGAACAGAAGCCATCTGATGGAGACAAGCCATGAAGGCCGTCGGCTACAGGAAATCGCTTCCGATCGAGGACGCGGATTCACTCATTGATTTCGAGACCGCAAAACCCGAGCCTGGAGGGCGCGACATCCGCGTCGCCGTGAAGGCGATCTCGGCCAACCCGGTCGACTACAAGGTGCGCAAGCGCGCCGCCCCGCCCGAGGGCGAGATCAAGATCCTCGGCTATGACGCGGCGGGCGTGGTCGATGCCATCGGTCCCGACGTCACGCTGTTCAAGCCAGGTGATGAAGTGTTTTACGCTGGTTCTATTCTGCGTCAGGGCACCAACTCGGAATACCACCTGGTTGACGAGCGCATCGTCGGCAACAAGCCGAAGAGCCTGTCGTTCGCGCAAGCGGCCGCCCTCCCCCTCACCTCCATCACCGCATGGGAGCTTCTGTTCGACCGTCTCGGCGCAATACCCGGCAAGAGCGTCGATCCGCGCACACTGCTGATCACCGGCGGCGCCGGTGGCGTCGGCTCGATCCTGATCCAGCTCGCCCGCCGCCTCACTGGCCTCACAGTGCTCGCGACCGCGACGCGGCCGGAGTCGCAAAAATGGTGCCTCGATCTCGGCGCCCATGCGGTGATCGACCACGGCAAGCCGATGAAGGAGCAGATCGAGAGCTTGAGGCTGCCGCCGGTCGCGCTGGTCGCAAGCCTCACCTTCACCGACCAGCACTACAAGGCGATCGCTGAGTTCATGGCACCGCAGGGCAAGTTCGGCCTGATCGACGATCCGCCGGAATTCGCCATGAGCACATTCAAGGGCAAGGCGATCTCGGTGCACTGGGAGTCGATGTTCACGCGTTCCTCGTTCCAGACCCCCGACATGATCGCGCAGCATCATCTGCTCAATGACGTCGCCGACCTCATCGACAAGGGCGTGTTGCGCACCACGCTCGACCAGACCTTCGGCACCATCAATGCGGCCAACCTCAAGCGCGCGCACGCGCTGCTCGAAAGCGGCAAGTCGCGCGGCAAGATCGTGCTGGAGGGGTGGTAGCGGCTCCGGCGTCGGTGCGTAGGGTGGGTTAGCCGAAGGCGTAACCCACCCTACGTTTCCGCCACGCCTTCGACGAACATCAGCCGCCGCTCCAGCGCCGTCTGCCGCACTTTTAGCGCTTCGGCATATTCCGTTGAAGCGTACCATTCCTTCAGCCTCGCCATCGACGGGAATTCGACGATGACGATAGCCTTCGGTGGAAGATTACCTTCGGCCAGTTCAGTCTTGCCGCCGCGAACCAGATAACGCCCGCCGTATTGCGCGATCGTCTTCGCGGCCAGCGTACGATAGGCTTCAAATTCATCGGGATCGCGCATCTCGACTTCGGAAATCACATAGGCTGTCATGCCGACCTCACGCAATGGTGTTGACGATGCCGCCTTCCGCCCGCAACGCCGCACCGTTGGTCGCGGATGCTTCCTTGGACGCGACATAGACCACCATGTTGGCGATCTCGTCGACGCTGGCGAAGCGTTGCAGCAGCGAACTCGGGCGATGCTGCCTGACAAAATTGGCGGCGGCCTCTTCCACCGACTGTCCGTTCTGCCTAGCGAGATCCTTGACGAAGGTCTCGACCCCCTCGGACATGGTCGGGCCGGGCAGCACGGAATTAACTGTGACGCCAGTGCCGCGAGTGAGCTGCGCGAGGCCCCGCGCGACCGAGAGCTGGGCCGTCTTACTCATGCCGTAGTGAATCATCTCGACGGGAATGTTGAGTCCGGACTCCGAGGAGATGAAGACGATGCGGCCCCAATTGCGCTTCAACATGCCTTTCATATACGCCCGCGACAGACGGACGCCGCTCATCACGTTGACTTCGAAGAAGCGACTCCAGTCCTCGTCGGGAATCTCGAAAAACTCCTTCGGCTCGAAGATGCCGGCATTGTTGATGAGGATGTCGATCTCGGGAAGCGCCGCCACGAGCGCCTCGCAGCCTGCCGCCGTCGAGACGTCGGCGGCGATGCCACGGATCTTGGCGCCGGTCTCTTCCAGCTTGCGGACAGCGGCATCGACCTTGTTTCGGCCGCGGCCGTTGATCACGACGCTGGCGCCCGAAGCGGCAAGGCCCTTGGCGATGGCGCGGCCGATGCCGGCAGTGGAGCCGGTCACCAGCGCGGTTTTTCCCGAAAGGTCGATGTTCATGCGTTATCTCCATTGAGGTTGGTGGAGATATGTGCCCCGCGTGCCATCGCAATCACCGCTCACCGACGCGTGAGTACCAACGGCCACAACACGGGAATCTTAGGGCGCGCAAAGCGAAAGCGTGCCATCATTCAGAGTGCTCGCGAAGCTTTCTGCAGCGTTCGGTGCGAAACGCACGGTCGCCGAATTCTGCAGATCCGGGTCGGGCGTCTTCCAAACTTCGGAAGAGACATCCACATGCACAAGCCACGTTCCGCGGCTATCGTAGGGCTTGCTGCTGATCCTCAGATGGCTTTGATCGAGCTCCTTCGGATTCCCGCTGCTCCAAAAAAGCGAAGCTCCACCCTTCCGGCGCTCGAAGCAGGGCACGGAAAAAAAGCGGCGCCCGAGGGCGCCGCTTTCAAATTTCGTACTGCCGAAAGGCTTACGCCGCCTCGGCTTCCTTTTCCTCCACCGGACCGGAATCCTGGCCCTTGGCATCGACGTCGCGGTCGACGAACTCGATTACGGCCATCGGGGCGTTGTCGCCGTAGCGGAAGCCGGCCTTGATGATGCGGGTGTAGCCGCCCTGGCGGTCCTTGTAGCGGGCCGCGAGCGTATCGAAGAGCTTCTTGACCATGTCGAGGTCGCGCAGCTCCGCGATCGCCTGGCGGCGTAGCGACAGGCCACCCTTCTTGCCGAGGGTGACGAGCTTCTCGACGATCGGGCGGAGCTCCTTGGCCTTGGGCAGCGTGGTGACGATCTGCTCGTGCTTGATCAGCGCAGCCGCCATGTTAGCGAACATCGCCTTGCGATGCTCGGCCGTGCGGTTGAGCTTCCGATGAACCTTGCCGTGACGCATGTGTTTATTCCTTACGTATGAACTGCCGCGACGGTTCGTCGGACAAGTTGCTCAGGTGGGCTTCCTGCGTTCGCCCATGAAAATCGTGGCCGGATGTCTCCGGCCACGACGGTGAAGTCGATCAGTAGTGATCCTCGAAGCGCTTGGCGAGCTCGTCGATGTTTTCCGGCGGCCAGCCCGGCACTTCCATGCCGAGGTGCAGCCCCATCTGGGCCAGGACTTCCTTGATCTCGTTCAGCGACTTGCGGCCAAAGTTCGGGGTGCGGAGCATTTCCGCTTCGCTCTTCTGCACGAGATCGCCGATATAGACGATGTTGTCGTTCTTCAAGCAGTTGGCCGAACGCACCGACAGCTCGAGCTCGTCCACCTTCTTGAGGAAAGCCGGGTTGAAGGCGAGGTCCGGGATGATCTCCTGGGCAACTTCCTTGCGCGGCTCTTCGAAATTGACGAACACGTTGAGCTGGTCCTGGAGGATGCGCGCGGCGTAGGCCACGGAATCATCCGGCGAGATCGCACCGTTGGTTTCGATCGTCATGGTCAGCTTGTCGTAGTCGAGGATCTGACCCTCGCGGGTGTTCTCGACCTTGTAGGAGACCTTGCGGACCGGCGAGTACAGGCTGTCGACCGGGATCAGGCCGATCGGCGCGTCCTCGGGACGGTTGCGCTCGGCGGGCACGTAACCCTTGCCGGTCGAGACCGTGAACTCCATGCGGATCTCCGCACCCTCGTCGAGGGTGCAGATCTGGAGGTCCGGGTTGAGCACGGTGACGTCGCCGACGGTCTGGATGTCGCCAGCGGTGACGACGCCCGGCCCCTGCTTCTTCACGACCATGCGCTTGGGGCCCTCGCCCTGCATCTTGATCGAGATGTCCTTGATGTTGAGCACGATGTCGGTGACGTCCTCACGGACGCCAGCGATCGAGGAGAACTCGTGCAGCACGCCGTCGATGTGCACCGACTGCACCGCCGCGCCCTGGAGCGAGGAGAGCAGGATGCGCCGCAGCGCGTTGCCGAGGGTCTGGCCGAAGCCGCGCTCGAGCGGCTCGGCGACGATGGTCGCGAAACGGTTCGAGTCGCTGCCGGGCGTAACCTGGAGCTTGTTCGGTCGAATCAGTTCTTGCCAATTTTTCTGGATCGTCACTGTTTCACCCATACAGGCCAGTCAATTTGAAAAACTCAAATACCGGCGTTGGAGAAAGGCCGCGGATGATTCCCGCGGCTTCGCAAAAAACATCGCGAGCGCCGACGCGCTCGCAACTTCATATTAAACGCGCCGACGCTTCCGGGGACGGCAACCGTTGTGCGGGATCGTGGTCACGTCGCGGATCGAGGTGACGGTGAAGCCCGCGGCCTGGAGCGCGCGGAGCGCCGATTCGCGGCCCGAACCGGGACCGGCCACTTCGACTTCCAGCGTGCGCATACCGTGCTCCTGCGCCTTCTTGGACACGTCCTCGGCGGCAACCTGCGCGGCATACGGGGTCGACTTGCGCGAGCCCTTGAAGCCCATCGTGCCGGCGGAAGACCAGGCAATCGTGTTGCCCTGCGCATCCGTGATGGTGATGGTCGTGTTGTTGAACGACGAGTTCACATGCGCGACGCCGGAGGCGATGTTCTTGCGCTCACGACGGCGAACGCGGGTGGCTTCCTTGCCCATTGAGTCCCTTTCCTGACGATCTCAAACGCCGCCGTAATGCCAGCGGCTACACCTGTGGAACGAAAGGCGCGTGGCGAACGGGTCATCCCCCGTTCACCACACGCCGCGATTGGCTGCGAAAACTTACTTCTTCTTGCCGGCGATGGCCTTCGCTGGGCCCTTGCGCGTGCGCGCGTTGGTATGAGTGCGCTGACCGCGCACCGGCAGACCGCGACGGTGACGCAGGCCGCGATAGCAGCCGAGGTCCATCAGACGCTTGATGTTGATACCGACCTCACGACGCAGATCGCCCTCGACGAGATAGTCGCGGTCGATCACTTCGCGGATCTGGAGCACTTCGGCGTCGCTGAGCTGATTGACGCGACGATCCGCGGGGATCTTCACCTTCTCCAGGATCTCACTGGCGATCTTCGGGCCGATGCCATGGATATACTGGAGCGCGATCAGCGCGCGCTTGTTGGTGGGAATGTTCACGCCGGCAATACGGGCCACGGCCTTCTCTCCTGTCGCCGATCCTCGTCAGGATCGGGCTTTAAGTGCTTGTGTTCTCGGGCAGGTGTTCACAAACGCGAACACGACGCCCAACCCCGGTCTTCCTGGGGCCCGGCATCGTCTGAAACTATCCGACTTGGATGCGGGGCTTATTAGGGGATTCCGGGGGCGCTCGTCAACCGCTGCTAGCGTTTGGCTCGCTTTTTCGTGACCTTTTTTGCGGCCTTTTTGGCACCCTTCTTGACGGCCTTCTTGGCAGTCTTCCTGATCGCCTTCTTTGCTGTCTTCCGGGTGGCCTTCCCGGCGCTCTTCAGGACTTTTTTGGCGGCCTTCTTAGTGGATTTGGCTGCCTCTTTGGCCGTTTTTGCCGGCTTTTTGGCCGCTTTCTTCGCTGTCTTGGCCTTCTTGGCCGGCGCAGCCTTGGCCGCACTGCGGGCATGCGTCTTGCCGTGGCTCTTGGGCTCGACCGCCCCGAGCGCCAGGAGTTGGCGGTGGATGGCACGGGTGACCTCGTCGATGGCCATCATGCCGTCGATGGTCGAGAGCTTCCGCCGCTCGGAATAGTAGTGAATCAGCGGTTCCGTCTGGCTGCGGTAGCTGGCGAGGCGCTTGGTCAGGACCTCCGGGGTGTCGTCGACCCGGACCTCCTCCCCGCGCTCGCGCATCTGGGCGACGCGGGTCTCGACGCGGTTCAGGAGCGCGCTCTCGTTGACACGCAGCTCGATCACGGCATCGAGCTTGAGATGCTTGCGCTTGAGCAGTTCGTCCAGCGCCTCGGCCTGCGGCACGGTGCGTGGGAAACCGTCGAGGATGAAACCGTTCTTGGCATCCGGCTGGTCGATGCGGTCGGAGATGATTCCGACCACGACCTCGTCGGGCACGAGGCCGCCACTCGCCATGATCTCCTTGGCCTTCAGCCCGACCGGCGTTCCTGCCGCAACGGCCGCGCGCAGCATCTCGCCGGTCGAGAGCTGGACGATGCCATAGCGCTGCACCAGCAGCTGCGCCTGGGTCCCCTTGCCCGACCCCGGCGGTCCCAGAAGTATAATTCTCATCGGCGTACGCCCCCCGGATTGGTGAGCGATACGTCGCGCACCTGTGTTTGAAGATCAAGGACAGTGCAAACCATAATCGGCGCTGCACCGCTACCCACATCATAGGGGAGCGGATGGGCTGTCGCCAAGAAGGGCTTTGAAATCAGTGATTGTGCTGCTGTGAGAACAGCTCTGCCGATATGACCGAATGGCTGCTGCTGCCGTGCAGGCGCCGCGTGTTGCTGGCGGAGCGAATCGGCGGCGCAATCGCGCCGCCTTCGGGGGACGCTGCGCTTAGCGGCGGCGGCCGCGCAGCTTCGACTTGCGGATCAGGCCTTCGTACTGATGCGCCAGCAGATAGCCCTGCACCTGCGCCACCGTGTCCATGGTGACGCTGACGACGATCAGCAGTGAGGTGCCGCCGAAGTAGAACGGCACCGAGGCGTAGGAGATCAGGATCTCCGGAATCAAGCAGACGATCGCCAGATAAATCGCGCCGAGCACGGTGATGCGTGACAGCACGTAGTCGATATATTCGGCGGTGCGCTCGCCGGGACGGATGCCCGGAATGAAGCCGCCGTGCTTCTTCAGATTGTCCGCGGTCTCGGTCGGGTTGAACACGATCGCGGTGTAGAAGAAGGCGAAGAAAACGATCAGCGCCAGATACATGATCAGGAACAGCGGACGGCCGTGGCCGAGCTGGGTGGTGATCCACTGGAACCATTCCGGTCCGCTGCCGGCGTTGAAGTTCGCCACCGTGGTCGGCAGCAGCAGCAGCGAGGACGCGAAGATCGGCGGAATCACGCCCGAGGTGTTGAGCTTGAGCGGCAGATGCGAGGACTGGCCCTCGAACATCTTGTTGCCGACCTGACGCTTGGGATACTGGATCAGCAGGCGGCGCTGCGCGCGCTCCATGAACACGATGAAGGCGATCACGGCAACCGCCATGATGATGACGACCAGGATCAGACCGGTCGACATCGCACCCTGACGGCCGAGCTCGAGCATGTTGGCGAGCGCCGCGGGCAGCTCGGCGACGATACCGGCGAGAATGATCAGCGAGATGCCGTTGCCGATGCCGCGCGAGGTGATCTGCTCGCCGAGCCACATCAGGAACATGGTGCCGCCGGTCAGTGTGATCGCCGTGGACAGGCGGAAGAATAGACCAGGCTCGCTGACGACGTTGCCGGCGCCCTCGAGGCCCACGGCGATGCCGTAAGACTGGAACGCGGCCAGGATGACGGTGAGATAGCGGGTGTACTGGTTCAGCGTCTTGCGGCCGGCCTCGCCTTCCTTCTTCAGCGCCTCAAGCTGCGGCGAGACGGTGGTCAGGAGCTGGATAATGATCGAGGCCGAGATGTACGGCATGATGTTCAGGGCGAAGATCGCCATGCGGTGGATGCCACCGCCGGCGAACATGTTGAACATGCCGAGGATGCCGCCCGCCTGGGACCGGAACACCTGCTCCCAGATGTTGGGATCGATGCCGGGCAGCGGGATGTAGGTGCCGAGCCGATAAACGAGCAGCGCACCCAGGGTGAACCAGATGCGCTTCTTCAGTTCGTCGGCCTTGGCGAACGCGCCGAAATTGAGATTGGCTGCCAGTTGTTCCGCTGCAGAGACCATCTTGGACTTTCTCCCGCCGCCTGTTGCGCCGTCATGCCCGCGGCCGGGCTACTCTAAAGCGCGATGAGATCAGGATGCCTCACCGTCGCGCTCTAGGTGTCGTTTTCAGCATGATCTTCTCGGAAAACCGCTTCACACTTTGCGCAAACGCGGTCCTTCGGGTCCCGATCATGCTTTAGCGGACGCCGGACATTATCTGGGGCTCGGCTCCGATAAGTCCATCGTCCCGCATGCGTAAAGGCCCGCGAGGCGCGGGCCAATGACGCAGTTGTTACGCCGCCTCGCCTTCTTCCTTGGCAGGGGCGAGGATCTTCACCGAACCGCCGGCCTTCTCGACCGCCGCGATAGCGGTCTTGGAGGCGCCATGCGCTTCGATGTTGAGCTTGGACTTGAGCTCGCCGCGGCCGAGCAGCCGCAGACCGCCCTTGGCGCGGCGCAGCACGCCGCCCTTCACCAGCGCCTCGACGTTCACGACGCTGCCGGCGTCGATCTTCTTGGCATCGACTGCCTCCTGGAGCCGGTCGAGATTGATCTCGGCGAACTCGACGCGGAAGATGTTGTTGAAGCCGCGCTTGGGCAGACGGCGATGCATGGGCATCTGGCCGCCTTCGAAACCCTTGATGCGCACGCCCGAACGCGCGGTCTGGCCCTTGCCGCCGCGGCCCGACTGCTTGCCCTTGCCCGAACCGATGCCGCGGCCGACGCGCATACGCTTCTTGCGCGAGCCGGCGTTGTCGGCGATATCGCTGAGCTTCATCGCCCTTCTCCTTGTGTCTTGCGCACGATCTTCACCGAAAACCGGGTGCCCGCTTTTCGGGATCCTGCGCCGCTTCTTACTTCTCGTCGACGATGCGGACGAGATGGTGAACCTTCTCGATCATGCCGCGAACGGCCGGGGTATCCGGCAGTTCGCTGGTGCGCCCGATCTTGTTGAGCTTGAGCCCGATCAGCGTCGAGCGCTGCGAGTGATGGCGGCGGATCGCGCTGCCGGTCTGCTCGAGCTTGATCGTCTTTGCGGCCTTGGCCATGGGAGTCTACTCCGAAAAGCTTCCGTTAGTCGGCAGTCGCCTCGGCGTCACCGCCGATACGACGGGACTGGAGGGTGGACACCTTGATGTTGCGGCGGGCAGCAACCGAGCGCGGCGAATCCTGATGCTTCAGCGCGTCGAAGGTGGCGCGAACCATGTTGTACGGGTTCGACGAGCCGATCGACTTCGCCACCACGTCCTGGACGCCGAGCGTCTCGAACACGGCGCGCATCGGGCCACCGGCGATGATGCCGGTGCCGGCCGGGGCGGCACGCAGGTAGACACGGCCCGCGCCATGACGGCCGGCGATGTCGTGATGGAGCGTGCGGCCCTCGCGCAGCGACACGCGAGTCAGGTTGCGCTTGGCGGATTCGGTCGCCTTGCGGATCGCCTCAGGCACTTCGCGCGCCTTGCCGTGACCGAAGCCGGCGCGGCCCTTCTGATCGCCGATCACGACCAGCGCTGCGAAACCGAAGCGCTTGCCGCCCTTGACGACCTTGGCCACGCGGTTGATGTGGACGAGCTTGTCGACGAACTCGCTGTCGCGCTCCTCGCGCTCCCTGCGTTCACGTCCGCCGCCGCGTTGATCGCGTCCACCACGTTGTTCGCGTTCAGCTGCCATGGTTTTTCCAATCCTTCAGAGGCTTGCGCCTCAATCCTCAAATTCTGTTAGAAGCTCAGCCCACTCTCACGCGCGGCGTCGGCAAGAGCCTTGACGCGCCCGTGATAGAGATAGCTGCCGCGATCGAACACGACTTCCTTGACGCCCTTCTCGGCAGCGCGCTCCGCCAGCAGCTTGCCGACCGCCTTCGCCGCATCGATGTCGGCGCCGGTCTTGCCGCCGTCCCGCATCGACTTCTCGAGCGAAGAGGCAGAGGCCAGCGTCTCGCCCTTCAGGTCGTCGATGACCTGGGCGTAGATGTGCTTGGACGAGCGGAACACCGACAGGCGCGGACGGCCACCACCGGAGCGGCGCAGCTTCAGCCGCACACTCCGCTTGCGCCGGGCATTCGTAACCTTGGCTTTCGACATGACCGGCTCCGTTACTTCTTCTTGCCTTCCTTGCGGAAGATGAATTCGCCAACATACTTCACGCCTTTGCCCTTATAGGGCTCCGGCGGGCGATAGCCGCGGATCTCGGCTGCGACCTGGCCAACGCGCTGGACGTCGCTGCCGGTCACCGTGATCTCGGTCGGCTTCGGCACGGTGATCGTGATCCCTTCCGGGATCGGATAGATCACGTCGTGGCTGTAACCGAGCGCAAGCTGCAGGTTCTTGCCCTGCATCGCGGCGCGGTAGCCGACGCCGGTGATCTCGAGCTTCTTCTCGAAGCCCTTGGTGACGCCCTCGACGAGGTTCGCGACCTGAGCGCGAGCGGTGCCGTACAGCGCCCGCGCGCGATTGGTCTCGAACCGCGGCTTGACCTTGATCTCGCCGCTCTCGAGCTTCACCTCGACGTCGTCATGGACGACGAACTGAAGCTGGCCCTTCGGCCCCTTCATCTTGACGGTCTGCCCATCAACGGTCGCGGTAACGCCCGACGGAACCGCTACAGGCCTTTTGCCAACACGTGACATGGATCAAAAATCCTTCTCAGAACACCGTGAAGAGGACTTCGCCGCCCACATTCGCGTCGCGCGCGCTGTGGTCGGCCATAATCCCCTTCGGCGTCGACAACACCGAAATGCCGAGTCCGTTGTTGACCCGCGGCAGAGCCTTCACCGAGGCGTAGACACGACGCCCCGGCTTGGAGACCCGTTCGATCTCGCGGATGACGGGCTCGCCGTCGAAATACTTCAGCTCGATCTCGATCTCGCTGCGGCCCGAGGGATGCTCAAGCGTGGCGTAACCGCGGATGTAGCCCTCGGACTTCAGCACCTCGAGCACGTTCTCGCGCATCTTCGAGCCAGGCGTGGAGACCTTGGTCTTGGAGCGCATCTGCGCGTTGCGGATGCGGGTGATCAGATCGCTGATTGGATCGTGCGTAGACATCTAAACGACCCTCCTTACCAGCTCGACTTGACGAGGCCCGGGACCATGCCCTTGGAGCCAAGGTCGCGCAGCGCGATACGGGACAGCTTGTTCTTGCGGTAGTTCGAGCGGGGACGGCCCGACAGCTCGCAACGCAGACGGATGCGGGTCGCCGACGAGTTGCGCGGCATTTCCGCCAGCTTCAACGTCGCAGCGAAGCGCTCTTCCATCGGTAGCTTCTTGTCGGCGATGATCGCCTTCAACCGCTCGCGCTTGGCGGCGGCGTTCTTCACCATCCGCTTGCGCCGGTTGTTCTTCTCGACTGAACTCTTCTTTGCCATGCTTGGCTCCTGGGTATCCGCGTTTGAGAGGCTTTAGCTCAGCGTCTCACTGCCGGAACGGGAAATTGAAAGCGGTCAACAAGGCCCTCGCCTCTTCGTCGGTCTTGGCCGTGGTGCAGACGGTGATGTCCATACCGCGGGCTTCCGTGACCTTGTCGAAGTCGATCTCGGGGAAAATGATGTGCTCCTTGATGCCGAGCGAGTAGTTGCCGCGGCCGTCGAAGCTCTTCGGGTTCAGGCCGCGGAAGTCGCGGACGCGCGGCAGCGCGACCGTCACTAGGCGATCGATGAACTCGTACATGCGCGCCTTGCGCAGCGTGACCTTGCAGCCGATCGGCTGATTCTCACGCAGCTTGAAGGTCGCGATCGCGACGCGCGAATAGGTCACGATCGCCTTCTGGCCGGCGATCTGGGTCAGTTCGGCAGCGGCGGTCTCGGCCTTCTTGCGATCGTTGACGGAATCGCCAACGCCCATATTTAGCACGACCTTATCCAGACGCGGAACCTGCATGACGTTCTCGTAACCGAACTTCTCGGTCAGAGCCGTGCGGATCTTCGCATCATATTCCGCGCGCAGGCGCGGCGTGTAAGCGGCCTCAGCCATCGATCTCAGCTCCCGAGCTCTTGGCGATGCGGACCTTCTTGCCGTCCGCCAGAATCTTGAATCCGACGCGGGTCGGCTTTCCGTCCTTGCCGACATACGCGATGTTGGACAGTTGGATCGGCGCCTCTTTCGAGATGATGCCGCCCTCCTGGGCCTGCGTCTGCTTCTGGTGACGCTTGACCATGTTGATGCCGCGCACGAGCGCGGTCCCGGCGTCGGGGCGCACCTCGAACACCTCGCCGGTCCGGCCCTTGTCGCGACCGGTCAGCACGACGACCTTGTCGCCCTTGCGGATCTTCGCAGCCATCACAGCACCTCCGGCGCGAGCGAAATGATCTTCATGTGGTTCTTGGCGCGCAGCTCGCGCGGCACGGGCCCGAAGATGCGGGTCCCGACCGGCTCGGCCTGGTTGTTGATCAGGACGGCCGCGTTGCGGTCGAAGCGGATCACCGAACCGTCGGCGCGGCGGATGTCCTTGCGGACGCGCACCACGACGGCCTTCATCACGTCGCCCTTCTTCACCTTGCCACGCGGAATGGCTTCCTTGATCGAGACGACGATGATGTCGCCGATCGTGGCGTAGCGGCGCTTGGAGCCTCCGAGCACCTTGATACACATGACACGGCGTGCGCCAGAATTGTCGGCCACGTCGAGGTTGGTCTGCATCTGAATCATTGATGCACCTCGTCCTCTTCTCTTTGCGCCAGCCCAGCCGGCGCTCAACATTTCCCTGAAGTCGGTCGGCTAAAGCCAACAGATCAGGCGCTTTTCTTGTGCTCGCCCCGGATCACGACCCAGCGCTTCAACTTCGAAATCGGCTTCGATTCCTCGATCCACACCACGTCGCCCGGCTTGAACTGGTTGCTCTCGTCGTGCGCGTGATAGTTCTTCGAACGGCGGATCGTCTTCTTGTAGATCGGGTGCGTGAAGCGGCGGTCGACGCGCACCACGATGGTCTTGGCTTGCTTGTCGCTGACGACCACGCCCTGCAGAGTACGTTTCGGCATCTTCGTAAGCCTCTTACTTCTTCTTCGCGCGCGTCTGCGCGGCGACGGTCTTGATCCGGGCGATGTCGCGCCTAGCCTCGCGCAGGCGCGAGGTGTTCTCGAGCTGCCCAGTGGCGCGCTGGAAGCGCAGGTTAAAGCGCTCCTTCTTCAGGTTCAGGATGGCATCATCCTGCTGGTCGGGGCTCATCGCGCGGATGTCTTCGATCTTCATCTGGGCCATGGGCATTACTCCGCAATGCGCTCGACGAAGCGCGTCTTGATCGGCAGCTTGGCGGCCGCCAGGGTCAGCGCCTCGCGCGCGGTCTGGGTGTTGACGCCGTCGATCTCGAACAGCACCCGGCCCGGCTTGACGCGCGCGACCCACAGTTCCGGCGAACCCTTGCCGGAGCCCATGCGGACTTCGGCCGGCTTCTTCGACACCGGAACGTCGGGGAACACGCGGATCCAGACGCGGCCGGCGCGCTTCATGTGGCGGGTCAGCGCGCGGCGGGCGGCTTCGATCTGCCGCGCGGTGACGCGCTCAGGCTCGGTCGCCTTCAAGCCGTACTGGCCGAAGGCCAACGTCGCGCCCGAAGACGCAACGCCGTGGATGCGGCCCTTATGCGCCTTCCGGAACTTCGTTTTCTTAGGTTGCATCATGGCTTTAAGCCCTCAAATTCCTGTGCTGGCTCAGGCTGCAGCCGAATCGCGGCGCTGACGGCCACCACGATCACCACTGCCGCCCGTCTCGCCTTCGGCCATTCTCTTGTCCTGGGCCATCGGATCGTGCTCGAGGATCTCGCCCTTGAAGATCCAGACCTTGACGCCGCACGTGCCGAAGGTTGTGAACGCGGTCGCAACGCCGTAGTCGATGTCGGCGCGCAGCGTGTGCAGCGGCACGCGACCTTCGCGGTACCACTCCATGCGCGCGATTTCCGCACCGCCAAGGCGTCCCGAGCAGTTGATGCGGATGCCTTCCGCGCCGAGACGCATTGCCGATTGCACGGCGCGCTTCATGGCGCGGCGGAACGCCACGCGGCGCTCGAGCTGCTGCGCAATCGACTCGGCCACCAGCGTCGCGTCGAGCTCCGGCTTGCGGATCTCGACGATGTTGATGACGACGTCGGACGAGGTAATGTCCGCGACCTTCTTGCGCAGCTTGTCGATGTCGGCGCCCTTCTTGCCGATCACCACGCCCGGACGGGCCGAGTGGATGGTGACGCGACACTTCTTGTGCGGACGCTCGATCACGATGCGGGCGACGGCGGCCTGCTTGAGTTCCTTGTGCAGGATCTCGCGGATCTTGACGTCCTCGTGCAGCAGCTTGCCGTATTCCTGCTTGCCGGCGAACCAGCGAGAATCCCAGGTCCGGTTGATGCCGAGACGCAGACCGATCGGATTGATCTTTTGACCCATCGTGTTCTCCTGCGCCTTTAAGCGGCTGCTGCTTCGGCTTCGACCTGACGAACGATGATCGTCAGTTGCGAAAATGGTTTGTAGACACGGCCCGAGCGGCCACGGCCGCGGGCGGCGAAGCGCTTCATCACGAGGCCATTGCCGACGAAAGCCTGCGCCACGACGAGATCATCGACGTCGAGGTCGTGATTGTTCTCGGCATTGGCGATAGCCGATTCCAGGCACTTCTTCACATCGACCGCGATCCGCTTGCGCGAAAACTGCAGGTCAGCGAGCGCGGCAGACGCCTTCCGGCCGCGAATGAGCTGGGCGACCAGGTTGAGCTTCTGCGGGCTTACCCGCAGCATCCGGGCGACCGCCTTGGCCTCGTTGTCGGCGAGGCTCCGTTCGCGCTTAGGTTTGCTCATCGTTTAATCCTCAAGCCTTCTTGGCTTTCTTGTCGCCGGAGTGGCCATGGAAGGTCCGGGTCGGCGAGAACTCGCCGAACTTGTGACCGACCATTTCCTCGTTGACGGCCACCGGCACGTGCTTCTGACCGTTGTAGACGCCGAAGGTCAGGCCGACGAACTGCGGCAGGATCGTCGAGCGACGGCTCCAGATCTTGATGACGTCGTGACGGCCGGACGCGCGCGCGGCATCTGCCTTCTTGAGCAGAGAACCCTCGACGAACGGGCCTTTCCAGACTGAACGAACCATGTCCGGCGTTCCTTACTTCTTCCGCTTGTGGCGGCTTAGGAGGATGAATTTGTTGGTCGACTTGTTGGTGCGGGTCTTCTTGCCCTTGGTCGGCTTGCCCCACGGAGTGACCGGGTGGCGACCGCCCGAGGTACGACCTTCACCACCGCCGTGCGGATGGTCGATCGGGTTCATCGCGACACCGCGGTTGTGCGGCCGACGGCCCATCCAACGCTTGCGGCCGGCCTTGCCGATCGAGGTGTTCATGTGATCCGGGTTCGACACGGCGCCGATCGTGCCGCGGCAACGGCCGTGCACGAGGCGCTGCTCGCCCGAGTTCAGGCGGATGATGACGTAGTCTTGGTCGCGACCGACGAGCTGGGCGTAGGTGCCCGCGGAACGGGCGAGCTGGCCGCCCTTGCCGATCTTGACCTCGATGTTGTGGATGATCGTGCCGACCGGCATGTTGCCGAGAGGCATGACGTTGCCCGGCTTCACGTCGACATAGTTGCCGGCGACGATGGTGTCGCCAACGGCCAGGCGTTGCGGCGCCAGGATGTAGGCCTGCTCGCCGTCCTGATACTTGATCAGGGCGATGAATCCGGTGCGGTTCGGATCGTATTCGAGCCGCTCGACCGTCGCGGGCACGTCGATCTTCTCGCGCTTGAAGTCGACGGTGCGCAGCGTCTGCTTGTGACCGCCGCCGCGGAAGCGCACGGTGATGCGGCCGGTGTTGTTGCGACCGCCCGAGGACTTCTTGCCCTCGGTCAGCGCCTTCAGCGGCTTGCCCTTGTAAAGGGCCGAACGATCGACCATGACCAGCTGGCGCTGGCCCGGCGTCGTGGGATTGAATGTCTTCAGTGCCATCGTCGTACGACCTTACAGACCGGTGGTGACGTCGATCCGGTGACCCTCTTCGAGGGTCACGATCGCGCGCTTGGTGTTCGACTGCGAGCCGAGATTGCCGCGGAAGACCTTGGTCTTGCCCTTGCGGACCAGCGTGTTGACGCTCTTGACCTTGACGTCGAACAGCTTCTCGATCGCTTCCTTGATCTGCGGCTTGGTCGCCTTCGCGGCCACCTTGAACAGCACCTTGTTGTGCTCCGAGGCGATCGTCGCCTTTTCGGTCACGACCGGCGACAGGATCACGTCGTAGTGGCGAGGCTCAATGTTCTTCGTCATTTGAAGCGCGCCTCCAGCGCATCGATGGCGGCCTTGGTCAGAACGAGCTTCTGACGGCGCAGGATGTCATAGACGTTGATGCCCTGGATCGGCAGCACGTCCATGTTCGGGATGTTACGCGCGGCCGCGGCAAATCCGTTGTTGAGCTCGGCACCATCGATGATCAGCGCGTTGGTGAGTCCCAGGCCCGAGAAGTGACCGAGCAGCGCCTTGGTCTTGGCGGCTTCCAGCGCGGCCTTCTCGATCACGACGAGATCGCCGTCCTTGGCCTTGGCCGAGAGCGCATGCTTCAACGCGAGCGCGCGGACCTTCTTCGGCAGGTCGGTGGCGTGCGAGCGCACCACCGGGCCGAAGGCACGGCCGCCGCCACGGAACTGCGGCACGCGGGCCGAGCCGTGACGAGCACCGCCGGTGCCCTTCTGCTTGTACATCTTCTTGCCGGTGCGCCAGATCTCGGCGCGGCCCTTGGCCTTGTGCGTGCCGGCCTGGCGCTTGTTGAGCTGCCACTGCACGCAGCGCGCGATGATGTCCTCGCGCGGCTCGAGGCCGAAAATGGCGTCGGAAAGCTGGACCGAGCCGGCTTCCTTACCTTCGAGGGTCGTGACCTTCAATTCCATCTCACGCCTCCTGCGCAGCCGGGGCGACTTCCGCTTCGCCAGCAACCTTGAACTTGCCGGGCTTCGGAGCTTCCTTCGGCAGCGGCTTCTTGACGGCGTCGCGCACGCGGATCCAGCCGCCCTTGGAGCCGGGAACGGCGCCTTCGACGAGGATCAGGCCGCGCTCGACATCGGTCTGGACGACACGAAGATTGAGCGTGGTGATGCGATCGACACCCATGTGGCCGGGCATCTTCTTGTTCTTCCAGGTCTTGCCGGGGTCCTGACGGCCACCGGTCGAACCGATCGAGCGGTGCGAGATCGACACACCGTGCGTGGCGCGCAGACCGCCGAAGTTCCAGCGCTTCATACCGCCGGCAAAACCCTTACCGACGGAGGTGCCGGTCACGTCGACGAACTGGCCGACGACGAAGTGATCGGCCTGGATCTCGGCGCCGACCGGGATCATGGCATCCGCGGTGACGCGGAATTCCTCGACCCGGCGCTTCGGCTCGACCTTGGCGACGGCGAACTGACCGCGCTCGGCCTTGGGCATGTAAACGGTCTTGCGGCTGCCAGAACCGAGCTGGAGCGCGACGTAACCGTTCTTCTCTTCGGTGCGGTGGCCTACGACCTGGCAATTGCCGAGCTTCAGCACGGTCACGGGGATATGTTCGCCGGCCTCCGTGAAGACCCGCGTCATCCCGACCTTTTGTGCGATCACTCCGGAGCGCATCGGCTTGCTTCCTGTTCTTTCTGTCCGCTTGACGCGAACGGGATCCAAAATCTTAGAGCTTGATCTCGACGTCGACACCGGCGGCAAGGTCGAGCTTCATCAAAGCATCGACGGTCTGCGGGGTCGGATCGACGATGTCGAGCAGGCGCTTGTGAGTGCGCATCTCGAACTGTTCGCGGCTCTTCTTGTCGACGTGGGGCGAACGGTTGACGGTGAACTTCTCGATGCGGGTGGGCAGCGGAATGGGTCCGCGGACCTGCGCGCCGGTGCGCTTCGCCGTGTTCACGATCTCACGGGTCGACGTATCGAGGATACGATGGTCGAACGCCTTGAGACGGATACGAATGTTTTGGCCGTTCATTGCCGTGCTTTCTTTGAGTAGAGTGGCGAGTAGCGAGTAGCGAAATAGAACTCCCTATTCGCCACTCACCATTCCCTATTCGCTTGTTTACTCGATGATCGAGGCGACGACGCCGGCACCGACGGTGCGGCCGCCTTCGCGGATCGCGAAGCGGAGCTTCTCTTCCATCGCGATCGGCACGATCAGGTGCACTTCCATCGCGATGTTGTCGCCCGGCATCACCATCTCGGTGCCTTCCGGCAGGTGCACGACACCGGTCACGTCGGTGGTGCGGAAGTAGAACTGCGGACGGTAGTTGGTGAAGAACGGGGTGTGGCGACCGCCCTCTTCCTTGGTGAGGATGTAGGCCTCTGCCTTGAACTTGGTGTGCGGCTTGACCGAACCGGGCTTGGCCAGAACCTGGCCGCGCTCGACGTCCTCGCGCTTGGTGCCGCGGAGCAGCGCGCCGATGTTGTCGCCGGCCTGGCCCTGATCGAGCAGCTTGCGGAACATTTCGACGCCGGTGACGGTGGTCTTCTGGGTCGCGCGCAGACCGACGATCTCGATTTCCTCGCCGACCTTGACGACGCCGCGCTCGACACGGCCGGTCACGACGGTGCCGCGGCCCGAGATCGAGAACACGTCTTCAACCGGCATCAGGAACGGCTGGTCGATCGGACGCTCCGGCTGCGGGATGTACTCGTCGACGTTGCGCATCAGCTCGAGGATGGCGTCGTGGCCGAGCTTCTTGTCGGAATCTTCGAGAGCGGCCAGTGCCGAACCCTTGATGATCGGAATCTTGTCGCCGGGGAATTCGTACTTCGAGAGCAGCTCACGGACTTCGAGTTCGACGAGCTCGAGCAGCTCCGGATCGTCAACCATGTCGCACTTGTTGAGGAACACGACGAGCGCGGGCACGCCGACCTGACGGGCGAGCAGGATGTGCTCGCGGGTCTGCGGCATCGGGCCGTCAGCGGCCGACACGACCAGGATCGCACCGTCCATCTGGGCGGCGCCGGTGATCATGTTCTTGACGTAGTCGGCGTGGCCGGGGCAGTCGACATGGGCGTAGTGGCGGTTCTTCGTCTCATACTCGACGTGGGCGGTCGAGATGGTGATACCGCGCGCCTTCTCTTCCGGCGCCTTGTCGATCTGGTCGTACGCGGTGAACGTCGCGCCGCCGGTCTCGGCGAGGATCTTGGTGATCGCCGCGGTCAGCGACGTCTTGCCATGGTCGACGTGACCGATGGTGCCGATGTTGCAGTGCGGCTTGTTACGTTCAAACTTTGCTTTGGCCATTTGACTCTCCGTTCAATCGTCAGCTTGAGACCGACGACAATCAGGCAAACTTCTTCTGGACTTCTGCCGACACGTTGGCCGGCGCTTCTGCGTAGTGGTCGAACTGCATGGTGAAGGTCGCGCGACCCTGGCTCATCGAGCGCAGATTGTTCACGTAACCGAACATGTTCATGAGCGGCACCATCGCATTGATGACGTTGGCGTTGCCGCGCATGTCCTGACCCTGGATCTGACCGCGCCGGGAGTTCAGGTCGCCGATGACCGAGCCGGTGTAGTCTTCCGGGGTCACCACTTCGACCTTCATGATCGGCTCGAGCAGGACGGACTTGCCCATCTGGAGCGCTTCGCGGAAGCAGGCGCGCGAGGCGATTTCGAAGGCGAGCGCCGACGAGTCGACGTCGTGATACTTGCCGTCGACGAGCGTCACCTTGACGTCGACCACGGGGAAGCCAGCGACCACGCCGGACGACAGCACGCTCTCCAGGCCCTTCTCGACGCCGGGGATGTATTCCTTCGGCACCGCGCCGCCGACGACCTTCGATTCGAACTCGAAGCCCTTGCCGGGCTCGTTCGGCTCGACGATGAACGACACGGCCGCGAACTGGCCGGTACCGCCGGTCTGCTTCTTGTGGGTGTAGCTGTGCTCCACCCGCTTGGTGATGCGCTCACGGAACGCCACCTGCGGCGCACCGATGTTGGCGTCGACCTTGTAGGTGCGCTTGAGGATGTCGACCTTGATGTCGAGATGAAGTTCGCCCATGCCCTTGAGGATGGTTTGGCCGGACTCGTGGTCGGTCGACACGCGGAAGGACGGATCCTCCGCGGCGAGCTTGGCCAGCGCCACGCCCAGCTTCTCCTGGTCGGCCTTGGACTTCGGCTCGATCGCGATCTCGATGACCGGCTCGGGGAATTCCATCTTCTCCAGAATCACCTGCTTGTCGGGATCGCACAGCGTGTCGCCGGTGCGCGCTTCCTTCAGGCCGGCCAGCGCGACGATGTCGCCGGCATAGGCTTCCTTGATGTCCTCGCGGTTGTTCGCATGCATCAACAGCATGCGCCCGATGCGCTCCTTCTTCTCGCGGGTCGAGTTCACGACGCCGGTGCCGCTCTGTAGAACGCCGGAGTAGATGCGGCAGAAGGTGATGGTGCCGACGAACGGGTCGTCCATGATCTTGAACGCGAGCAGCGCCAACGGCTCCTTGTCGTCCGCCTTGCGCACGACTTCGTTGCCCTTGTCGTCGGTGCCCTTGATCGCGGGCACGTCGAGCGGCGACGGCAGATAGTCGACGACGGCGTCGAGCAGCGGCTGCACGCCCTTGTTCTTGAAGGCCGAGCCGCACAGCACGGGATAGAACGCGCCGGTCAGCACCGCCTTGCGGATCAGCCGCTTCAACGTCGCCTCGTCCGGCTCCTTGCCGTCGAGATAAGCGGCCATGGCGTCGTCGTCGAGCTCGACGGCGGCTTCCACCATCTTCTCGCGGTATTCCTTGGCCTGATCGACGAGCTCTTCCGGAATATCGACATAGTCGAACTTCGCGCCGAGCGATTCATCGTTCCAGACGACGCCCCTCATCTTCACGAGGTCGACGAGACCCTTGAAGTTGTTCTCGGCACCGATCGGAAGCTGAATCGCGACGGGCTTGGCGCCGAGGCGATCGACGATGTCAGCCAGGCACTTGAAGAAGTCCGCACCGATCTTGTCCATCTTGTTGGCGAAGACGATGCGCGGAACCTTGTACTTGTCGCCCTGGCGCCAGACCGTCTCGGTCTGGGGCTCGACGCCCTGGTTCGAGTCGAGCACGCAGACGGCGCCGTCGAGCACGCGCAAGCTGCGCTCAACTTCGATGGTGAAGTCGACGTGGCCGGGCGTGTCGATGATGTTCAGGCGCTTGCCGTTCCAGAACGCGGTGGTCGCAGCCGAGGTGATCGTGATGCCACGCTCCTGCTCCTGCTCCATCCAGTCCATCGTCGCGGCACCTTCGTGCACTTCGCCGATCTTGTGGCTCTTGCCGGTGTAATAGAGGATGCGCTCGGTCGTCGTCGTCTTGCCGGCGTCGATATGCGCCATGATACCGAAATTACGGTAGTCCTCGATGGCATGTTGGCGGGGCATGGGTGTTCCTTGCGAGTCCGTTGGTTTCGCCGTTACCAGCGATAGTGCGAGAAGGCGCGGTTGGCTTCCGCCATGCGGTGCACGTCTTCGCGCTTCTTGACGGCGTTCCCCCGGTTGTTCGATGCGTCCAAAAGCTCCGCCGAGAGCCGCTCGGTCATCGTCTTCTCGTTGCGCTCGCGCGCGGCCGCGATCAGCCAGCGAATGCCGAGAGCCTGCCGGCGGGTCGAGCGAACCTCGACCGGAACCTGGTAGGTCGCGCCGCCGACGCGGCGGGAACGCACTTCGATCGTCGGCATGACGTTCTCGAGCGCCTGCTCGAACACGCCGAGCGGGTTCTGCTTGGTCTTGGTTTCGATGATACCGAACGCACCGTAGACGATGCCCTCGGCGACCGACTTCTTGCCGGCATACATCACCGAGTTCATGAACTTCGTGACGATGATGTTCCCGAACTTCGGATCGGGAAGGACTTCACGCTTTTCAGCAGAATGGCGACGAGACATGGACGAGGTTCCCGCTTACTTCGGACGCTTGGCGCCGTACTTCGAACGACGCTGCTTACGGTTCTTGACGCCCTGGGTATCCAGAACGCCGCGGAGGATGTGGTAGCGCACGCCGGGCAAGTCCTTGACGCGGCCGCCGCGGATCATGACCACCGAGTGCTCCTGGAGGTTATGACCTTCGCCGGGGATGTAGCCGATCACCTCGAAGCCGTTGGTCAGGCGCACCTTGGCGACCTTACGAAGCGCCGAGTTCGGCTTCTTCGGGGTCGTGGTGTAGACGCGGGTGCAAACACCACGCTTTTGCGGCGACTGCTGCAGCGCCGGCACCTTCTTGCGCGACTTCTGCACTTCCCGCGGTTGAGCGATCAGCTGGTTGATCGTCGGCATCCTGGCCTTACCCTTTGTTCTGCCGCGGCCCCTTTCGGGTCCGCTGTCTTGCCGCGGCCCGTTGCCGGGACCGCAAATTCTTTCGAGCTACCGGCCCGACGGAGCCGCCTTGCGCAGATCAATCCGCACAAAGCGAAATTGCGCCAACCGCTCCATCACCGAGCGGAAAGCGCTTCGACGCCACAGAGGACCGCAGTATTGGACCGGTCAGCACAATGCCGTGGCCCGCGCACTGAGGTCATGCATCCGAGTTCGATCTCATGAGAACGTGCTCAAGAGAACTAAAATCGCACTGGCATTGCCTAGCTATGATCGACAGCGTTTGAGCGGCATTCGTCGAGGTTGGTGCCCGCCTTAGCGATCCCCTGAGGGATCAAACGGGTGGCCCGTTCCGACGCTGGCGATGCTCACCGCCTGTCGTTAAGTGAGGCGCTTTCTATAAGTGAGAATCGATCAAGTCAAGGTGAAACGACAGTCACAAAGCGCTTCAGGCGCCTGCAGAAACAGCCTCTTGGCCACCTCACTGCCCCTGCCTCACATGGGAATGAAGCGCTCGATTTGCTAGGTCCGAAGACAATTATACCCGGACTAAATGTAGCTTTATTACCAAAGTGAGCGTGTTTTCCAGCCCACACCCCAATCCGCTGGCTCGTGGCAGGCTTTCCAGTCTTCCGTGGCGCGCCACGATGCCCAGTCTCGCCTGGATTTTCGGCTAGCGTTGGTCGATCCCCGATGGGCCGGCGCGCCCAATCCAAGGGCCGAAAATCTGCGGCTTCGCGTCGGCCGAACGCCACGCATCAGGGAATCAGCGACTCGGTGCCGGGGTCCGCGTTCTGGGCGAGGAGACATGGATCGCGCACGGCGATTGCTTTGCAGCCGAACGACCCCGGTCACTCCTCCTCGTCGTCCTCATCATCATCGAGGTCTTCATCCTCGTCAACATCGTCGCTGTCGCCGTCGGCGTGAGCCACCGCGCCATGGGGCTGGTGGACCTGATCGTTCCACAGCTTGCGATAGGTGCCGTTGCTGGCGAGCAGCTCGGCATGGGAGCCGCGCTCAATCGCCTTGCCCCCTGATATCACGATGATCTCGTCCATCTCGACCACCGAGGTCAGGCGGTGGGTCGACCAGATCATGGTGCGGCCCTTGGCGACCTTCAGCAGCGTGCGGTTGATCGCGGCTTCCGTGGTCTGGTCGAGCGCCGAGGTGGCTTCGTCCAGCAGCAGCACCGACGGATTGCGGATGATCGCGCGCGCGATCGCGATGCGCTGGCGCTGGCCGCCCGAAAGCGTATCGCCGCGCTCGCCCACCGGGGTGTCGTATCGCTGCGGCAGGCCCATGATGTAGCGGTGGATCTCGGCCTTTTTGGCCGCCTCCTCCACCTCTTCATCGGTCGCACCCTCCTTGCCGAGCCGGATGTTCTCGCGGATCGACATGTTGAACAGCATGTTCTCCTGAAACACTACCGCCATGCTCCGGCGCAGCGAATCCAGCGTCACCTTGCGGACGTCGACGCCGTCGATGGTGAGGCGGCCTTCGTCGGGCACGTAGAGCCGCAGGATCAGATTGAGCAGCGTGCTCTTGCCGGAGCCGGAGGGACCGACGATGGCAATGCGCTTGCCGGCATTGAGCTTAAGGCTGAGATTGTCCAGCACCGGCGTCTGGCTGCCTTCGTATTGGAACGTCACACGGTCGAAGGTGATGTCGTGGGTGATGCGTGGCAGGTCGGGCGCGCCAGGGCGATCGGCGCCGCGCGTCGGTTCGTCCAGCAATTCCTGGATGTGCCGGATCGCGGCGGCCGAGGAGATCGACACCGGAATGAAATGCATCACATGGGCGATGTTGTAGGAGACCTCCCAGAACGCGCTCTCGAAGGTGACGAAGGTGCCGATGGTGATCTGGCCCTTGGTCGCCAGATATGCGCCGATCGCGAGCACGACCAGGTGCAGGAGCAGCACCGAGATGGTGACCGTCCGCTCCACCATGGTCGACAGGAACGCGGCGGAGGCGATCTTGTTGCGCGTCTCGTCGTTGCGGAAGGTGAAGAAGCCGAACATCTTGCGCTGCAGGCTGAACGCCTTGATCACGGCCTGGGCCGCCACGTTCTCCTGCACCATGCCGAGCAGCGCACTCTCGTTGAGCTTCTGCTCGTAATTGGCCTGCACTGCCTTCGGAGTGAGGATGCGCGGACCGATCAGCGTGATCGGGAACACCAGCAGCGCGACCGCCGCGAGCTGCCAGTTCAGGAACACCATCAGGATGATGCCGGCGATCAGCTCCAGGAACGGCAGCGCTGCGCTATTGGCAAAGGTCTTGACCGAACCTTCGAAGGCCGAGAGATCGACGGAAAAGCGCGACAGGATCTCGCCGCGCCGGGTGCGGCCGAAATAGGCCGCCGGCAGATCCTGGACGTGCTCGAACAGGCGTTTGCGCACGTCGGAAATGATGCAGGCAGCGAGCCGCGCGTCCCAGCGCTCGTACCAGACCGCGACGATCGAGGTGAAGATGCCGGCGACCGCGAGCACGCCGAGGATCTTGTAGAGGGCCTGGAAGTCCTCCTCGCCGAGCGCGTCGTCGATGAGGTACTTCAGGCTGAGCGGCATGATGACGTTGAACAGGGTCTCGACCAAGACGCCGAACGCCACGAATGACAGCATCCGCTTGTAGTTGGTCAGATAGGGCCTGACGAACCCGACAATGGTGGCGAGCGCACCGGCAGCCTCGCGCGCAGTAAAGACGACGAGATCCTCGTCCTCATCGTCCTCATCGAGCTCCAGCTCATGCTTCCCCTTGCCTTCGTCATCCTCATGGTCCTCGAGGTCCGGCTTGGCGCTGGAGGCGAGCCTGTCGTCGCGCTCGGCCGCCTCTTCCACGGCGGGCTTCTGTTTGTCGGGCGAGAGGGGCTTGGACGCCATGAAACCAACCGATGCTGACGGCCGGCATGACCGCAGAGAAAGCAGGAATAGCGGCAACCGCTATTGCACCGATTCTATGCGATCAAGATGAATTCGGCAAACAATTGGCAAATTCGGGGGGGCCGCGGCTTGCTAGTCGTCGTCCTCGTCCTCGACCTTGTCGAAGAAGGAATAGCGCAAGCTGTCAGCGTCGGCATACCACTGGCCCGGCCCCTTGTTGGCGGCGAGCGTGGCCTCCCAGAGCGCATCGGTGCAGTCCTTGCGGTGCATCGACAGATCGAAGCCGTTGCCGAAGAACAGTTCGGACCATTCCCACCAGGTGCCGAGCTTCTTGACCCCGCGCAGCAGGTCGTAGCGGTCGATCAGTGCCGGCGCCATGTCCGAGGTGATCGAGCCGAACACGACGCCGGTCTTGACCACACGATTCAGCTCGCGGATCGCGCGGGCCACCTGTTTCGGGGAAACGTGGCAGAGGCTGGTCTCGAACACGAAGTCGAACGCACCGTCCTTGAACGGCATGTCTGTGATCGAGCCGAGCTTGTTGAACTTCTTCAGTGCCTTCGGCGTCTTGGCATGAATGGCGCGGTTGTTCTCGATTCCCCATGCATCGATGCCGCGATCGCGCAGTGCACCGACCAGTTCGCCGCTGGCGGAGCCCGCGACCAGCAGCTTGGCGCCCCTCGGCTCGCCCCAGACGATGCCGACCAGCTTGGTGAGATAATCGGGATCGGTGAAGTGGCGCCACGCCTCGTGATAGGGACCGAGGCCGCGATAGTTCTCGAAATAATTGCGGTCGATCTTGTCGGAGCGCGGCTTGTCCTCCTGCGCGCGCTCGCGGCGCAGCCGCATCATCTCCGTCAGGATGATGTCGGTCGCCGCATCCGAGGAGTCGAGCAGACCGTTCAACGTCGAGTCGAACAGATAGTCGCCGACCACGACGATACCGGGATGCTCCTTCGGCTCGGGCCGGTGATTGGTCATCACGTCGCGCACCGGCAGACCGCCCGGCAGCGCGTTCACCGACGACAGCCAGCGGTGGATCTTGCCTTCCATAAAATGCGAACGCGCGTTGCCGAGGAATGCCGGCAGCGATTTCAGCGCCGCGTCGATCAGCTCCTGGTCCGACAGATTGGCAAAGGCCAGCGCGTCAGAGCCGGCAATGAGCCAGTTCAAGACGCCATGCTTGCCGACGTCGTGGCGCGCGCCCTCATTGTAGACGCAGCAGCCGCCGAAGGCCTCCGACATGAACCAGGCGCCGGAAATCTTCTGGCCCCAGAACGGCTCGTCGAACAGGATCGAGACGCGCAGGTAATGCGCGGGGCGGTCGAAGTATGAGACGTGCTTGACCATCGACTTGCGCAGCTGCTCGCCTTCCCAGCCGACGGTGGCGAGCCAGGAATGCGGCAGGCACATCAGCACGAGATCGAAATCGCGCGTCTCGGGCCCCCTGCCGTTCATCATCTTGAGCTGGTAGCGACCGGTCGGCGCCTTGCCGACGGTGAGCACCCGGTGGTTGAGTTGGATGTCGGCATTGACTTCCGACTGGAGGCACTCGATCAGTTGCTCGTTGCCGTTCTGGATGGAATAGAGGCCGATATAGCCGTCGACGTCCATCAGATAGTTCTTGAGCGCATTGAGGCCGTTGGTGTTGTGGCTCTCGGTCGCAATGTCCGAGCGCGCCATGACCTTGAAGAAGCGCTTTGCCGTCTCGTCCTCGACCTCCTCGTCGAGGACCTGCTCGGCGGTCTTGTAGGCCCAGGGGTTCTCGTTGTCGTGCGCGCCGACGCCCTCGTAATATTCGATCGGCGACATCACCTCGGTACAGCGCTTGCGGAATGCCTCGATCGCGGCCGCGGTCTTGGCGCCATATTTGCGGCGCATGCCCGCGACGTCGTTGAGGAGCTCGCCGCCGAACTGGACCTGCTCGGCATCCATCGGAATGGTCTGAAGCCCGAAATGCTGGATCAGTTCGCGCAGCGGATCGGGGCCGGTCATCGAGTAGTCGTAGATCTCGGCCACGCCGGCCTCGTACATCGCGGGCGCAGAATCGAATTTGCGCGTGACGATCTTGCCGCCGAGCCGATCGGATGCCTCGAAGATGGTGACGCGGCAGAGGTCGCCGAGCTTGCGCTTCAGATACCAAGCGCTCATCAGCCCGCCGGGGCCGCCGCCTACGATTGCAAGATCAAGCATGTGAGTTCCGTGGTCTCCGGCCCTGCCCCCGACACGGGACCACCGGCCTAAGCTCTCCTAGCAGAAGCGCTTTTGCGGCTGAAGGAAAGATGAACAAGAGCTGATCCCGCATCGCAATAAACATGGAAAGCAGCAAAAAGGCCGGCAAAAGCCGGCCTTTTCATTGTCCTCGGTATTCCTACGGATGAAGCATCATTCCGCCGGCGGCAGCGCCATCGGCTCCGCTTCCGGGGCGGGCGACACGACGGCCGCCTGCTTCTCGCGCTCGTCCAGGATCAGCTTGTCGCGCTTCATGGCGACTTCGCGGATCTTGGCCATGGAGGCGCCGGTGCCTGCCGGGATCAGCCGGCCGACGATGACGTTCTCCTTGAGGCCTTCGAGCGGATCGATCTTGCCGTTGACCGCCGCTTCCGTGAGGACGCGGGTGGTCTCCTGGAACGAGGCCGCCGAGAAGAACGAGCGGGTCTGGAGGCTGGCCTTGGTGATGCCGAGCAGAACCGGCGTTCCCGTGGCGGGCTTCTTGCCCTCTTCCCTGGCCTTCTCGTTCAGCGCGTCGAACTCGATCTTGTCGACCTGCTCGCCCGAGATCATGTCCGTGTCGCCCTGGTCGGTGACTTCCACCTTCTGGAGCATCTGGCGAACAATCACCTCGATGTGCTTGTCGTTGATGAGCACGCCCTGGAGCCGGTAGACCTCCTGGATCTCGTTGACCAGATAGGCCGCGAGTTCCTCGATGCCCTTGATCGCCAGAATGTCGTGCGGCGCCGGGTTGCCTTCCACGATGAAGTCGCCCTTTTCGACGACGTCGCCGTCCTGAAGGTGGATGTGCTTGCCCTTCGGGATCAGGTACTCGCGCGGCTCCTCGGTCTTGTCCATCGGCTCGATCGAGATGCGACGCTTGTTCTTGTAGTCGCGGCCGAACCGGATGGTGCCCGCGATCTCGGCGATGATCGCCGCATCCTTCGGACGCCGTGCCTCGAACAGCTCCGCCACCCGCGGCAGACCGCCGGTGATGTCGCGCGTCTTGGCGCTTTCGGTCGAGATACGGGCGAGGATGTCGCCCGGCTGAACCTTGGCTCCGATGTCGACCGAGAGAATGGCGTCGACCGACAGCATGTAGCGGGCATCGCCGCCACGGGCGAGCTTGAGCACCTTGCCGTCCTTGCCCTTGACCACGATGGCCGGACGCAGGTCCGAACCGCCGCGGGTCGAACGCCAGTCGATGACCACGCGCTTGGCGATGCCGGTGGCCTCGTCCAGCGTTTCCGAGATCGACTGCCCTTCGACCAGATCCTCGAAGCCGATGGTGCCCTCGACCTCGGTGAGGAGCGGACGGGTATAGGGATCCCACTCGACGATGCGCTGGCCGCGCTTGACGTTGTCGCCCTCGTCGACGTGCAGGCGCGAGCCGTACTGGATACGGTGCGTCGCACGCTCGGTACCGTCGGCATCGACGATCGCCACCACCATGTTGCGCACCATCGCGATCAGGTGACCTTCGCTGTTGCGGGCGATGGCCTTGTTCCTGATCATGATCTTGCCGTCGAAGTTGGCTTCGACGAAGGACTGCTCGTTGAGCTGCGCCGCACCGCCAATGTGGAAGGTGCGCATGGTGAGCTGGGTGCCCGGCTCGCCGATGGACTGCGCCGCGATGACGCCGACCGCTTCGCCGTGATTGACCGGCGTGCCGCGGGCGAGGTCGCGGCCGTAGCACTTGCCGCAGATGCCGTTGACGAGCTCGCAAGTCAGTGCCGAGCGGATCTTCACCTCCTGCACGCCACCCTGCTGGATGGCATCCAGATGGCTCTCTTCCATCAGCGTGTCGCGCTTGATGATCACCTTGCCCGAGCTGTCACGCACGTCTTCGCAGGCCGTGCGTCCGAGGATGCGCGAACCAAGCGAGGCGACCACGGTGCCGGCATCGACGATGGCACGCATCTTGATGCCGAGCTTGGTGCCGCAATCGCTCTGCGTGATGATGCAGTCCTGCGCCACGTCGACCAGACGACGGGTCAGGTAGCCGGAATTCGCGGTCTTCAACGCGGTGTCCGCGAGGCCCTTGCGGGCGCCGTGGGTCGAGTTGAAGTACTCGAGCACCGAGAGGCCTTCCTTGAAGTTCGAGATGATCGGCGTCTCGATGATCTCACCCGACGGCTTGGCCATCAGGCCGCGCATGCCGGCGAGCTGACGCATCTGGGCCGGCGAACCGCGGGCACCGGAGTGAGCCATCATGTAGATCGAGTTGATGTCGGCGTCGGCTCCGCTCGCCGTCTTCTTGGTGGCGGAGATCTCCTTCATCATCGCCTTGGCGATTTCTTCCGTGGCCTTCGACCAGGCGTCGACGACCTTGTTGTACTTCTCGCCATGAGTGATCAGGCCGTCGTTGTACTGCTGCTCGAAATCCTTCGCCAGCGTACGGGTGGTATCGACGATCTTCCACTTGCCGTGCGGCACGACCATGTCGTCCTTGCCGAACGAGATGCCGGCCTTGAACGCGTTGTAGAAGCCGAGCGCCATGATGCGGTCGCAGAAGATCACCGTCTCCTTCTGGCCGCAATGACGGTAGACCTGGTCGATCACGCCCGAGATCTCGCGCTTGGTCATCAGCTTGTTGATGATCTCGTACGAGATCCGCGGATTCTTCGGCAGCAGATTGCCCAGCATCACGCGGCCGGCGGTGGTCTCGATCCAGCGCCTGGAGACCTTGCCGGTCTCGTCCATGCCTTCCCACCGGTACTTGATCTTGGTGTGGAGGTGGATGACCTTCGCGTGTAGCGCGTGCTCGAGCTCGGCCATGTCGCCGAAGACCTTGCCCTCGCCGGGCAGGCCTTCGCGCATGATCGAGACGTAGTACAGACCCAGCACGATGTCCTGCGACGGCACGATGATCGGCTGGCCGTTCGCCGGATGCAGGATGTTGTTGGTCGACATCATCAGCACGCGCGCTTCCAGCTGCGCTTCGAGCGACAGCGGAACGTGCACGGCCATCTGGTCGCCGTCGAAGTCGGCGTTGAACGCGGAGCAGACCAGCGGGTGCAACTGGATCGCCTTGCCCTCGATCAGCACGGGCTCGAACGCCTGGATGCCGAGGCGGTGCAGCGTCGGTGCGCGGTTGAGCAGCACCGGATGCTCGCGGATCACCTCGTCCAGGATGTCCCAGACCTCGGGCCGCTCCTTCTCGACCAGCTTCTTGGCCTGCTTCACGGTGGTGGACAGACCCTTGGCGTCAAGCCGCGAATAGATGAACGGCTTGAACAGCTCGAGCGCCATCTTCTTCGGCAGGCCGCACTGATGCAGACGCAGCTCGGGACCGACCACGATCACCGAACGACCCGAATAGTCGACGCGCTTACCGAGCAGGTTCTGACGGAAGCGGCCCTGCTTGCCCTTGAGCATGTCGGCGAGCGACTTCAGCGGGCGCTTGTTGGCACCGGTGATGACGCGGCCGCGGCGGCCGTTGTCGAACAGCGCATCGACCGCTTCCTGAAGCATGCGCTTCTCGTTGCGGATGATGATGTCGGGCGCGCGCAGCTCCATCAGCCGCTTCAAGCGGTTGTTGCGGTTGATGACGCGGCGGTAGAGGTCGTTGAGGTCCGAGGTCGCAAAGCGGCCGCCGTCCAGCGGCACCAGCGGACGCAGGTCCGGCGGGATCACCGGGACCACGGTCATGATCATCCATTCCGGCTTGTTGCCGGAGTGGCGGAACGCTTCCACGATCTTCAGGCGCTTGGCCAGCTTCTTGTGCTTGATGTCGGAGTCGGTCTCCTGCATCTCGAGGCGCAACGAGGCCTCGAGCTTCTCGAGGTCCATGCCCTTGAGCAGCTCGCGGATCGCTTCCGCGCCGATCATGGCGGTGAAGGAATCCTGGCCGTACTCGTCCTGCGCCTTCAGATACTCGTCTTCCGACAAGAGCTGACGGTCCTTCAGCGCGGTGAGGCCCGGCTCCAGCACGACGTAATATTCGAAGTAGAGGATCCGCTCGAGATCCTTCAGCGTCATGTCCAGCAGGAGGCCGATGCGCGAGGGCAGCGACTTCAGGAACCAGATGTGGGCGACGGGGGCTGCGAGCTCGATATGGCCCATGCGCTCGCGCCGGACGCGCGACAGCGTGACCTCGACCGAGCACTTCTCGCAGATGATGCCCTTGTACTTCATGCGCTTGTACTTGCCGCACAAGCACTCGTAGTCCTTGATCGGCCCGAAGATGCGGGCGCAGAACAGGCCATCGCGCTCGGGCTTGAAGGTACGGTAGTTAATGGTCTCCGGCTTCTTGATCTCGCCGTAGGACCAGGACAGAATCTTCTCTGGAGACGCGATCGAGATCCGGATCTGGTCGAAGACCTGAGCCGGCGTCGTCGGGTTGAAGAGATTCATAATTTCTTGGTTCATCGTCTTCTCCTCGCGTGCCGGTCGCCTCCGGCCGCAAATTCGAAAATCACTTAGCGGGGCGCCCTGCCCTCAAGGCCTCAGGCGGGGCGCCAATGCCCGGCCGCGAAGGCCGGGCACGACAGGTCGAATTACTCGGCCGCTTCCGACGTCGGCGCCGGTCCCATCTTGGAGTTGTGCAGGTCGACGTTGAGGCCGAGCGAGCGCATTTCCTTGACCAGCACGTTGAACGATTCCGGAATACCGGCCTCGAACGTGTCGTCGCCGCGCACGATCGCCTCGTACACCTTGGTGCGGCCGGCGACGTCGTCCGACTTCACCGTCAGCATCTCCTGGAGCGTGTACGCCGCGCCGTAAGCCTCGAGCGCCCACACCTCCATTTCGCCGAAGCGCTGGCCGCCGAACTGCGCCTTGCCGCCCAGTGGCTGCTGGGTGACGAGCGAGTACGGACCGATCGAACGCGCGTGGATCTTGTCGTCGACGAGATGGTGCAGCTTGAGCATGTAGATGTAGCCGACCGTCACCTTGCGATCGAACGGATCGCCGGTACGGCCGTCATAGACGGTCGACTGCCCCGAAGCGTCGAGACCGGCGAGCTTAAGCATCTCCTCGATGTCGGCTTCCTTGGCGCCGTCGAACACCGGCGTCGCAATCGGCACGCCGCGGCTCAGATTGTGGCCGAGCTCGATCAGTTCGCTGTCGTTGAGCGACTTGATCGTCTCGTCCTCGCCATAGACCTTCTTCAAGGTTTCCTTCAGCGGCTTGATGTCCTGCTTCGACAGGTAAGCATCGACCGTCTGGCCGATCCGCTTGCCAAGGCCGGCACAGGCCCAGCCGAGATGGGTCTCGAGAATCTGTCCGACGTTCATGCGCGAGGGCACGCCCAGCGGATTGAGCACGATGTCGGCATGCGTGCCGTCTTCGAGGAACGGCATGTCCTCGATCGGCACGATCTTGGACACCACGCCCTTGTTGCCGTGGCGGCCGGCCATCTTGTCGCCGGGCTGGATCTTGCGCTTCACCGCGACGAAGACCTTGACCATCTTCATCACGCCGGGCGGCAATTCGTCGCCGCGCTGAAGCTTCTCGACCTTGTCGAGGAAGCGCTGTTCCAGCCCCTTCTTCGACTCGTCGTACTGCTTCCGCATGGCCTCGATCTCGGCCATCAGCTTGTCGTTCGGCGAAGCGAACAGCCACCACTGCGACTTCGGGTACTCCTCGAGCACCGCACGGGTGATCTTGGTGTCCTTCTTGAAGCCCTTCGGACCGGCGATGCCCTGCCGCCCTTCGAGCAGCTCGGCAAGACGGTTGTAGACGTTGCGGTCGAGGATCGCCTGCTCGTCGTCGCGGTCCTTGGCCAGACGCTCGATCTCTTCCCGCTCGATCGCCAGCGCACGCTCGTCCTTGTCGACGCCGTGACGGTTGAACACGCGCACTTCGACGATGGTGCCCTGCACGCCCGGAGGAACGCGCAGCGAGGTGTCGCGAACGTCGGAAGCCTTCTCGCCGAAGATGGCGCGCAGGAGCTTCTCTTCCGGCGTCATCGGGCTTTCGCCCTTGGGCGTGATCTTGCCCACCAGGATGTCGCCGGCGCGCACTTCCGCACCAATGTAGACGATACCGGCTTCGTCGAGGTTCTTCAGCGCTTCTTCCGAGACGTTCGGAATGTCGCGGGTGATTTCCTCGGGCCCGAGCTTGGTGTCGCGGGCCATCACCTCGAACTCCTCGATGTGGATCGAGGTGAAGACGTCTTCCTTCACGATCCGTTCGGAGAGCAGGATCGAGTCTTCGAAGTTGTAGCCGTTCCACGGCATGAACGCGACCAGCACGTTGCGCCCCAGAGCGAGCTCGCCGAGATCGGTCGAGGGACCGTCGGCGATGATGTCGCCCTTCTTGACGACGTCGCCGACCTTCACCAGCGGACGCTGGTTGATGCAGGTCGACTGGTTGGAGCGCTGATACTTCATCAGCCGGTAGATATCGACGCCCGACTTGGTCGGATCGAGATCTTCGGTGGCGCGGATGACGACGCGGGTCGCGTCGATCTGGTCGATCACGCCCGAACGGCGCGCCGCGATCGCGGCACCCGAGTCACGCGCAACCACGCCTTCCATGCCGGTGCCGACGAACGGCGCCTCGGCGCGAACCAGCGGCACCGCCTGACGCTGCATGTTCGAGCCCATCAGCGCGCGGTTGGCGTCGTCGTTCTCGAGGAACGGGATCAGCGCCGCGGCCACCGAAACGAGCTGCTTCGGCGACACGTCCATGTAGTCGACCTTGTCAGGCGTCACCGGCAAGACTTCGCCGGCGTGACGGCAGACCACGAGGTCTTCGGTGAAGCGGCCCTTCGGGTCGAGCGGCACGTTGGCCTGCGCGACCGTGTAGCGGCCCTCCTCCATCGCCGAGAGGTACACGACCTCGTCGGTGACTCGGCCGTCCTTGACCTTGCGGTACGGCGTCTCGACGAAGCCGTACTTGTTCACGCGCGCGAAGGTCGCGAGCGAGTTGATCAGGCCGATGTTCGGGCCTTCCGGCGTCTCGATCGGGCAGATGCGGCCGTAATGCGTCGGATGCACGTCGCGCACCTCGAAGCCGGCACGCTCGCGGGTCAGACCGCCCGGTCCGAGCGCCGACAGGCGTCGCTTGTGGGTGATCTCGCTGAGCGGGTTGGTCTGGTCCATGAACTGCGAGAGCTGCGAGGAGCCGAAGAACTCGCGCACGGCGGCGGCCGCCGGCTTGGCGTTGATCAGGTCCTGCGGCATCACCGTGTCGATGTCGACCGAGGACATGCGCTCCTTGATCGCGCGCTCCATGCGCAGGAGGCCGATGCGGTACTGGTTCTCCATGAGCTCGCCGACCGAACGCACGCGGCGGTTGCCGAGATGGTCGATGTCGTCGATCTCGCCCTTGCCGTCGCGCAAATCCACCAGCGTCTTGATGACGGAGAGGATGTCTTCCTTGCGCAGGGTACGCTGAGTATCGGGCGCATCGAGGTCGAGGCGCATGTTCATCTTGACGCGGCCGACCGCGGAGAGGTCGTACCGCTCGGCGTCGAAGAACAGCGACTGGAACATGGCCTGCGCCGATTCCAGCGTCGGCGGCTCGCCCGGACGCATCACACGGTAGATGTCGAACAGCGCGTCCTCACGCGTCATGTTCTTGTCGGCCGAGAGCGTGTTGCGAATGTAGGGGCCGACATTGACGTGGTCGATGTCGAGCAGCGGCAGCTCCTTGTAGCCCTGCTCGTTGAGCGCCTTCATCAGCTTGTCGGTGATTTCCTCGCCGGCTTCAGCGTGGATCTCGCCCGTCTTCGGATTGACGAGGTCTTCGGCGACGTAGTTGCCGACCAGTTCCTCATCGGCCATGCGCAGCGCCTTCAGCCCCTTCTCTTGGAACTGGCGGGCGGCACGGACGGTGAGCTTCTTGCCGGCCTCGAGCACGACCTTGCCGGTATCCGCGTCGATCAGATCGTTGACGGTCGAGTAGCCGCGGAAGCGATTGGCGTCGAACGGAACGCGCCAGCCTTCCTTGGTCCGCTTGTAGAGGATCTTCTTGTAGAACGTGGACAGGATCGCCTCGCCGTCGAGGCCGAGCGCGAACATCAGCGACGTCACCGGAATCTTGCGGCGACGGTCGATACGCGCATAGACGATGTCCTTGGCGTCGAACTCGATGTCGAGCCAGGAGCCGCGGTACGGGATCACGCGGGCGGCGAACAGCAGCTTGCCCGAGGAATGGGTCTTGCCCTTGTCGTGGTCGAAGAACACGCCGGGCGAACGGTGCATCTGCGAGACGATGACGCGCTCGGTGCCGTTGACGATGAAGGTGCCGTTCATCGTCATGAGCGGGATGTCGCCCATGTAGACGTCCTGCTCCTTGATGTCCTTCACCGACTTCGCGCCGGTCTCCTCGTCGATATCGAATACGATGAGGCGCAGCGTTACCTTGAGCGGAGCCGCGAAGGTCATGCCGCGCTGGCGGCACTCGTCGACGTCGTATTTCGGCTGCTCGAACTCGTAGCGGACGAATTCCAGCATCGAGGTGCCCGAGAAGTCGGAGATCGGAAACACCGAGCGGAACACCGCCTGCAGACCCTCGTCAAGACGGCCGCCCGGCGGTTCGTCGACCATCAGGAACTGGTCATACGACGCCTTCTGAACCTCGATGAGGTTCGGCATCTCGGCGACTTCCTTGATGTGTCCGAAGAACTTGCGAACGCGTTTGCGACCGGTGAATGTCTGCTGCGCCATCGTGGCCTCTCATTTCGTCGCCCGCTTGGGCGCGCCGTCCGGAACGCGGCTGCCGCCGCTCCCGGGTTGAATTTTTCGAACCCGTCTTGGGGGCCAAAAGCTCAGTTCAGGCGGGAATGTCCTGAATCTGTTCTTCAGACCTTCAAAACGCAAAACGACGCGCGGGGCGCAGAAGCGCGCCCGCCCGTCACAACGATTGTCTTCACGGACTGCAAAAGCCCGAAATAGCCTGCTCTCCCAACGGCTTACAGGGAAATCCGGCATCCCTGCCCACCGCGCTTTCGTGCTGCCGACCCGATATGGGGCGACAATAGTGGAGATTCGAGGGGTAAACCCTCAAATCCCCACACTTTTTCGTGTTCGGCCTGCGTCGGGACGTTCCGTCGCACGCCTTTTGCATCCGGCTCACCCCTTCGATGAGGAGCGGACCAAGACCCCGGGTCGCGCTGATGCTCGCCCGGGACCTCACCAGCAAGCTGCGCTTACTTGAGCTCGACCTTGGCGCCAGCCTTCTCGATCTGCGCCTTGATCTTCTCGGCTTCTTCCTTGTTCACGCCTTCCTTCAGCGGCTTGGGAGCACCCTCGACGAGGTCCTTTGCTTCCTTCAGGCCGAGACCGGTGATGGCGCGGACTTCCTTGATGACCTCGATCTTCTTGTCGCCAGCGCTGGCGAGAACGACCGTGAACTCGGTCTTCTCTTCCGCCGGAGCGGCAGCGGCGCCGCCAGCGGCCGGGCCGGCCACGGCGACAGCCGCGGCAGCCGAAACACCCCACTTCTCTTCGAGGAGCTTCGCGAGTTCGGCAGCTTCGAGCACGGTGAGGCTCGAGAGGTCGTCAACGATCTTCTGCAAGTCAGCCATTGTTCAGTTTCCTTACGTGTAAGTCTGGTTCGGGTTTGAGTTTTGCGAAGGGTGTCAGGCCGCTTCGCCCTTTGAGGCATGAGCCTGGATGACGCGCGCGAGCTTGCCCGCGGGCGCGTTGGCGAGCTGAGCGAGCTTGGTCGCCGGGGCCACGATGAGGCCGACGATCTTGCCGCGCAGTTCGTCAAGCGACGGCAGCGAGGCAAGCGCCTTCACCCCGTCGACATTCAGGACGGTCTTGCCCATCGAGCCGCCGACGATGACGAACTTTTCGTTCGCCTTGGCGAATTCGATGGCGACCTTTGGCGCCGCTACCGGATCGTTGGAAGTCGCGATCACGGTCGGCCCCTTCAGCATGGGGCCGATGGCAACGACGTCAGTGCCTTCAAGAGCAATTTTGGCGAGACGGTTCTTCGAGACCTTCACCGAGGCGCCAGCCTGCTTCATCTGCGTGCGCAGCTTCTGCATCTGGGCAACGGTGAGGCCGGAATATTGAGCAACGATCGCGACGCTCGTGGTCTTGAAGACCTCGTTGAGCTGTTCGACCGCTTCCTTTTTTGCCGCTCGTTCCACAGCAAGCTCTCTCCGGTTGGCGGTCATCGCGAGAAGCGGGACCGCCGGGTTGCACCCATCGTCCCGCCCAAACCTGAACCTCCGGGCCAAACCCATCGGACACGCCGGGCAAGACGACAATTCAAAGCCTGCCCTCCGGGAGCCCATGAGGCCCACGGCGTGTCGAGGTCCGAACCAGACCCCGTTTCGCGAAGCCAGTTTTGAAGCTGGGGCGCGAAGTGAAATCCGGTCTTCACCCGTCTATGCAGGCCATGCGATTAAGCCGTTGAGAAATCGAAATTCCCCGCGGACGCCTGCAGTCTTGGACAGGACAAGGTCAGCCGGCGAACCGTCCGACCTCTGTCCGCATTCCACCAAATGACGGGCTCTCTTTCCTTGTCCGGAAAATCCTTACGGACGTCCTGGAAAGGAATGATCTCCTGTCGTGTCGGGTTTTCGGAATGCGAGCACGAACGCGCCAGCCGAGGCCGGCACGTCCGGAAGCGGTTCTTTAACCGCTCGGAGCCGGCTTGCCAAGAGCAAAATTCGCACCAGTTCCAAGCCGCTGCCGCAAGCGTTTGACCAATTAGGGCAGAGAAGGATCGATTCAGGCCTTTTTGACCTCATAGGGCAGCGGCCTGCCATCGAAAAACGCGGTCAGGTTGGCCAGCACGCAATTCTGCATGGCGACGTGCGATTCGAGGGTATGGCCGCCGAGATGGGGGGCGAGCACCACATTGGGCAGCGCGGTTAGCGCGTCGGGCGCGTGCGGTTCCCTCTCATAGACGTCGAGGCCGGCGCCGGCGATGGTCTTGTCGGTCAGCGCCGCGACCAGGGCCTTCTCGTCGATGACCGAGCCGCGGGAGATGTTGATGACATACCCGTCCGCGCCAAGGCGCCTCAGGATGTCGGCGCTGACGACGTGCTGGGTCTCGGCCCCTGCCCGGACCGCAATCATCAGCACGCTGCACCAGTCGGCGAGTCCTTCCAGCGACGGGAAATATTGATACGGCAAATCGTATTTGGTGCGGCTGAAATAGCCGACTTCGCTCTCGAAAGCGGCGCAGCGCGCCGCGATCTTGCGGCCGATCTCACCCATGCCGTAGACGCCGATGCGGCGGCCGGGCATGCCCGTCTGTGGCCGCATCATCGGCGAGGGTTTTGACGCCGCCCAATCGCCGCTGCGGACATATTGGTCGGCAGCCAGGATCCGCCGCGTCGTCGCCAGCATCAGGGTCATCGCAATATCGGCGACCGAAGCTGCGTTGGCACCCGGACTGTGGCCGACCGCAACGTTGCGCGCGGCGGCCGCCTCCAAGTCGACGCCGTCATAGCCGGTGCCGTAGCAGACGATCGCACCGAGCTTGGGAAACAGGTCCATCGCCTCCGCTCCCAGCGGGGTGCCGCCTGCCGTCAGTACCGCGCGGATGCCGCCGAGCTCGTCGGCCGAAAACACCTCGCGCGCGGGCTTGCCGCCAGTGTCGAGCAGTTCGAAGCGCTCGGCGAAAAGCACCATCATCGTCTTGGGAAAGCGGGAGTAGATCAGGACCTTGTCAGCCATTGTTCTTGTTTCCCGTGAACGCGGTCACAAACGACGAGGGGCGGAATCGGTTGCCCAATTCCGCCCCTCGCCTCATGCAATTTGCAAATCTCAGCCGAGGCAAGCCTTAGCCGAGGATGGTGCCCGGCTCGACCTTCACGCCGGGGCCCATCGTCGAGGACACCGCAACGCGCTGGATGTAGGTGCCCTTGGAGCCGGCCGGCTTCGCCTTGGAGACGGCGTCTGCCAGGGCCTTGATGTTCTCAACCAGCTTCTCCTCGGAGAACGACGCCTTGCCGACGCCGGCCTGCAGGATGCCGGCCTTCTCGACACGGAACTCGACCGAGCCACCCTTGGCACCCTTCACCGCGCCGGTGACATCCATGGTCACCGTGCCGATCTTCGGGTTCGGCATCAGGCCGCGCGGGCCGAGCACCTTACCGAGGCGGCCGACCAGCGGCATCATGTCGGGGGTGGCGATGCAGCGGTCGAAATCGATCGAGCCGTTCTGCACCTTCTCGACCAGGTCCTCGGCGCCGACGACGTCAGCACCCGCCGCCTTTGCCTCGTCGGCCTTGGCGCCACGGGCGAACACGCCGACGCGGAGCGTACGGCCGGTGCCGTTCGGCAGGGTCACGACGCCGCGAACCATCTGGTCGGCGTGACGCGGATCGACGCCGAGATTGATCGCGACCTCGATGGTCTCGTCGAACTTCGCCTTGGCGCGTTCCTTGACCATCTTGATCGCGTCCGCGAGCGGGTAAAGCTTTTCGCGATCAATGCCTTCGCGGGCTTTGTTCAAACGCTTTCCGATTGCCATGACCGCTTACCCCGCAACTTCCAGACCCATCGAACGGGCGGAGCCCTCGACCATCTTCATGGCCGATTCGATGCTGTCGCAATTCAAGTCCTTCATCTTCTTCTCGGCGATCTCGCGCACCTGCGCCTTGGTCACCTTGCCCGCCTTGTCACGGCCCGGTGCTTTCGAGCCGGACTGAATCTTGGCGGCCTGCTTGAGGAAGTAGGACATCGGCGGCGTCTTCATCTCGAAAGTGAAGGAACGGTCCGCATAGATGGTAATGACCACCGGGATTGGGGTGTTCTTCTCTTCCTTCTGGGTCTGCGCGTTGAACGCCTTGCAGAACTCCATGATGTTGAGACCGCGCTGACCGAGCGCGGGACCGATCGGGGGCGAAGGATTCGCCGCACCGGCCGGGACCTGAAGCTTCAGGTATCCGGTCACTTTCTTTGCCATGTATCACTCCTGTTGTGCCGGCATGTCCGCCGGCGGTTTCAGGTTCGTGGTCTGGGTCGGATGCGGCTGGCAACCGCCCTCTCCCTCCCACGGCCTCTTGCTGCGCAAGACCGAAGTCTCACGCCTACCCGGTCAGACCTTCTCGACCTGACCGAATTCCAGTTCGACCGGCGTGGCGCGGCCGAAGATCGACACCGCGACCTTCACGCGCGAGCGCGCCTCGTCGATTTCCTCGACCACACCCGAGAACGAGGCGAACGGGCCGTCGGCCACGCGCACGTTCTCGCCGATTTCGAACGAGACCGACGCCTTCGGCCGTTCCACGCCCTCCTGCACCTGATGCAGGATGCGCATGGCCTCGGCTTCCGAGATCGGCATCGGCTTGTTCTCGGCGCCGAGGAATCCCGTCACCTTCGGCGTGTTCTTGATCAGATGGAACGCCTCGTCGGTCAGCTTCATCTTCACCAGCACATAGCCGGGGAAGAACTTGCGCTCGGCGTCGATCTTGCGGCCGCGGCGCACTTCCGTGACCTTCTCGGTCGGCACCAGTACCAGGTCGAACAGCTCCTCGAGCCCGCGCTGCTTGGCCTGCTCGCGGATCGATTCGGCGACCTTCTTCTCGAAGTTCGAATAGGCGTGGACGATGTACCAGCGCTTGTCGGACACTTGAGCGGTTGCTGTTGCCATCAGTGGATGCCCAGAAGGAAGGTGATGAGGTAACGGATGATCTGGTCGGCGGCGAAGAAGAAGACCGAGGCCACGGCAACCATGACGAACACCATGATGGTGGTGATCGTGGTCTCACGACGGGTCGGCCAGGTGACCTTGGCGGTCTCCGAGCGCACTTCCTGCAAGAACTTGAACGGGCTGACTGCCATCGTTTGATGTCCAACGTCCGTCGCAAGACGGCTACTGATTTCAAAGGGATCCGAACAGCCGCCTTTGGCCCAGCCCTCGTCTGAAGGATGAGCCGGAAACCGGGCTCGATTGTTCGGGGATTTCAAAGCCGCGCCGGAAATCCGCGTCTAACGGGCCGGCTGCGAGTGCGGGGTAAATACTGCGGATGGGGCCAAAGGTCAAGATATGGGGACGGCTTGCGCGGCAAGCGAGCGGATCGAGCCGCCTAATTGATTTTGCTGGCAGGAGTGGCAGGGCTCGAACCTGCGACCCCCGGTTTTGGAGTTCGGCAACCGGTGTCCGCTCCTGTCCTGTTCAGTCCCGAGTAGGCTTGATTTATCTAGCGTTTCCTCGACTACGGTCCCAAGCGTTCCCGCCCTATCCCTCCGGGTTGGGTAGCAAAATGGTAGCAAACCGGTGGCCAGGCGTTCTGCTGGCCGTTCGCATTTTTATCTATAGCACCCGCACCGGATAAGCCCAGGCGGCGTCATCACTTGGCAAGAGGGCGGGGCGGCCATCGCGATTGCCGTTGCGATGTTTGCTTAGCTCTTCTACGTCGCGTTTGGCGTCTCCCTGAAACTCGGGAACGCCGGCGTGAACCGGCCCCCCCTCGCGCTACCGTCAAAGCCAGCCTAACTGATGAAAAAGGCCCGGCGGTAGGCCGGGCCTGTACTCATTTGGATGAAGCGTTGGTGGATCAGGCTCTCGGGGCCGCCTCCATGACACCCTCCAGCTTCTTGATGCGCTCGAGCATATCGTGCAGGCAGAACGACAGTGCTTCGGAGGCCTCCTCGTAGTCCCGGCGGAATACTTCGCCCATGCCGTCCAGCACTCGTATCCCGACAATGGTCATCTGCCGAAGGTCGGATACCGCGTTGTCGATGTCGTTTGTGTTCATCAGCCCCTCCCCTCCTGCCAGAGTTGCGGTAGCACCTCCGAGAGATTCGCCAGCAAGTCGATATGCCAGTAGTCCGGCCAAACGTGGCGGTCCGCTTCGATCTCCACGGCGTACTTGAGGAGAGCCAGCAAGCCCTCTCTTGTGGTGGGGATGACTTCCAGGAGTGCGTATGCTGCGTCGAGCTCGGCATCGCCGGTTAAGTCAATCTCTCGTTCTGCCTCGATCCAGCGAGGGTCATCCGTCGCCACGATGGTCTCTTCGCCGGCGCAGATGGAGGAGAGACGCTTTTCCTGCGGAAGCAAGATCTCAAGTTCGCAGCAACGGTCGACCCATGACAACCACATGGCACGGGCGGCCTTGTGGGCCTCGATCGCAGCAAACATCGGATCTGTTGCCAGATCAGCGCCCCTCGCCGATCCGGGAAGTGCGGCGCCAAGCACGGCGCCCCCGGCGGTGGCGGCCGCGGCTTGGGCAAGGAATTGGCGTCGAGAGGTCTCGACGGGATCAATGGTCGTCGTCCTGGCGAGTTTGTTTGAGGACGAGCTTAGGGGTGGCGTGCTAAGCACGCGGTCAGCTTCGGTCATGGGATAAAGAGCCTCTCTTGATCGGGGTTAGAGCCGGCCAGGAGCTTCCACCTCTTGGTCGGCTCGCGAATTTATGCTAGCCATTATTTATGGAACGTCAAGAAAAAAGGCTAGCCAAAAAGGGCCGTGGTCGGCCCGCGACCGGCCGCGGCACTACCGTTGGTGTTCGGTGTCAAGACGAGATGCTGGCGGAAATCGATGATTGGCGCCGTAAGCAGCCAGACCTGCCAACTAGGGCCACAGCCATCCGTCGACTTACCGAGATCGGGCTAAAGGCGAAAGCCAAATGACCGACCAGCCCACCCCTTCCCGCTTCGTCCTGAGGAAAGGCGCAGTGGCGGGCAAGTGGATGGTCTGGGACAGACAGCTTCGCGGTCCGGCTCGACTGGATCATGGCAAAGCCGCGGAGTTGTCCGAGGAGGACGCCCGAAAGATCATCAAGCAGCTGAACCAGACCTACGAAAAGCAATAGCCGAATCTGCTTGAGCGCATGAGCGAGCAAGGCGGCCCGAATACCGATTGAGTCTGCCACGTTGGGCCAACCAAGCCCGGGATTTGGTGAATTTGTTCTATCCCCTCCGGGGGCGCTTTGGTGCGCCCGGCGGCCAGTGGATTGTGGGCATGGCCCCGGCTGCCCTCTATCGGTAAGTCCAGAGGCGTGCTGGCATGCGCGGCTATGAGCCGCCGCGCACGAGTGACACAAGCTGCGATATGCCAGGCCATCCGCGCCGCCCAACGAACCGGCGCCGGGCCGGTACCCCGGACAAACGATGACCGTGCCATCTCCCGAGACGATTGAACGCGAACAACACAAGCTCTTTCTAACGGACGCCGAGCTGATCCGGCGCCTTGGCGTGCCAGAAAAGAAAGCACGAGAGGCAATCCGAATGGCTGAAGCAAAAGCGGGATTCCCGAAGAAGCAAAAACTTTGGGGGGATAGAAGGTATTGGCCGGCCGTGAAGGCATGGCTGGACAAGCACCACGGGTTGCCCGACCCTTCGAAGTTGGCTCGCTGATCATGCCAATGCTGACGATCAAAGAAGCGGCCATCGCCCTGAGCGTTTCGCCGCAATGGCTGAAATACTGGCTCGTGGACAATCCGGTCGACGCAGCCGGCGTCCCCTTCTACGTCCGAATGGGAAACCGCCTGAAGTTTGAGGAGAAAGACGTCGAGCGAATACTCATTCACCTGCGCGAGCTCGAGGCTGCCCGCCTTGGGCCTAGCATCAAGGCAAAGGCGCGGTTGGCGGGGCTTATGTCCCATGTGGGCGGCTATGATCACTTAGCCGCCGTCCGAGAGGCAGCGGAGAGCAGAAAACGCGAAGCCAAATCGAAGCACGGACCTCGTCGACGAATGACATTGCCCGACTGGCCAAAATGAAGGCAGAATTGCGCGTGCGAAGGCGGCTTCTGAGTCGCGGCGAACGTGACGGCAATAACATGGCGAACCAAACCCGACATATCTACACGGCGAATGGACGCCACGCCTTTTACCGAGTGGGTAACAACATCTACACCGCAACCGGCGGAGAGCGAGCGTTCTGGGTTAGCGGCACTTGGTGGCACTCGTCGGAAGGCGGAGCCGAGTACTACGAAAGTGGAAAGTGGATTTACAGTAAAGACGGTAAGGCCTCATTCTATTATTCATCGTGAAGAGACGCTGACTGATCAACCGTCCTCTTCCCCTTGCGTTCGCCCTCCGGTTGCAGTTGGATACGCCTACTGGGGGGTGTTCAATGCGCAATTTTACCGTCGCGGTCCTCGCGATCGCACTGGCCGGCTGTGCGTTTCAGCTTACGGCAAGGGGCCTATCAATCGTGAAGCAGCCACTCGCTGGAGGCGACTCCGTTGAGAAGCAGATCCGTAAGGCGGATACCGGAGGTGGTTCGAGCTGGTCCAGCATCGGCGACTTGATCGGAGGAATCGCAGGCGGGCTTATCAAGTCCGTATGTTCCGGCTGATCGAGATCGACGTCGTCGTGGATCATCCTGTCATTCAAGAGCTTTCTAAGCTTGCTCTTCAATTCTGTGGGGCTCTCCTGATCGCGTGGCTAGCTGTGCGATGGGCGCTCTCTAGGTTCAAAAGTGAGAAGGCCTGGGAGCGCAGGATCGGCGCTATGGCTGATGTTTTGTCCGCTCTTCGCGAGATGCTTCGCGTGCTAGCGATTTGGGAAGACCGCGAGCTTCGTGGCGTCGACCAAAATGAGGAGTATGAGGAGAAATTGCGAAAACGGTGGCAGGAAGCCGAAGCGAAGTTCAAAGCGGTTTCTGCAATCGCGATCCTGGTCCTGCCGCGAGAAGCAGCTGATAGGATCGAAATGCTAGAGAGGGCCCTGGCAGACAAAAACTACGATTCGTGGATGGAGGAAATCCAGGGGACCGAGGTCGCAGTACGCACCGCAATGACCTGGCTAGTCGATCACTCAAAAGAGTATCGCCCCGCCTAATCAGTAGGCGGGGCCCTGTTCGTAACTCGGCCGAATGCCCAAGCTGTTTGTTGCGTCGAGACGGCACCCGGGTGTCCAATCATACTCATCCAGCACCTCTGATTCTCACCAGAGGCGCAATAGACGAAAATGTTCAACAACATACCTCTATCGAAATCGCGACGATTTTCGCGGACCGGCCACTGCTATGCGTATTCCTGCCAAACCAGATGACATCATCGAAATTTACGCTGACGAAAGCAGCCAGAATAAACATCGCTATCTGGTTTTGGGTGCCATTGTCGTTAGCATGCTAGACACACCCGACCTGATCGAGGCTATCGCAAAAGCCCGGTTACCGGAATTGCCTCAAGGCGAGGCAAAATGGGCAAAAATCTCAAAAGCCAAGCTGGCGGCCTACAAGCGGATGGTGGATGTCGTTTTTGATAATCAGGACAAATGGCACTTCCACTCGCTTTTCGTGGATACAACTCAGCAAAACCACAAAAAGTACAACGATGGCGATAGCGAAATCGGCTTCAACAAGGAGCTGTATCAACTCGCGAACAAAATCGGCCAACTCTACTCGAAGGCTTATTTCCACATCTATCCGGATTACCGCGACACAAAGAGCTCTCCTGAGGAGCTACGACAGATCCTTTGTCACGGCGCTCGAAAACGGGGCGACACGAGAGATTGGCCGGTCAGGCGCTGTCAGTTCCGCGATTCGAAGAAGACAATCGCCCTTCAGGTCGCCGACATTTTGATCGGCGCAATCGCTTATCAGCTTAATGGTCAGCCGCTGACGCAAACCCTGCAAAGGTGGAGCTGGCGAAATACATCATGAAGCGCGCCGGCATAGCCAACGTCACAAACGGCACGAAACGAGAGGCTAAATTCTCGGTCTGGCCGCGCAAGCTGCGAAAGTAAAGGGTGGTCCCTAGCCTCTAGATCGAAGAATCGATCCCCACCTTTGGATGGGTGCCACCGCCTAGGCGGTGGCGTCAGGCTAGGGAGTTACCGACAACATAGTGATTCACGGCCGACCTGTGAATTCTCGGGATAACTATTTTTTCTCTCAGCATTTAGAAGCCGTTAACGATCACTGAAGCAATAGGCGATTCCGCCCATCCCTTATCGGCACCACTTTGTCCGTCTTCTCGGCCGGCGGCTTGGAGCAATAGGTCGCCCAGTCGCCCATCATCGGCCGGCGCTTCGCGCGCCTGTCGCCGCCGCGGTAGGCCACCTCGACCTTGTCGGACAACAACGTGATCGGGTTCGCGGGCGCCCTTTTCTAGCCCATCAGGCGGGCTCCTGGGACCGTCCAGGGTGGACACCGTCACGAGCCTTGTACTTCGGACGGCATCGTCCCCCTGGTCACTGACCGCAAGGCCAGGAACCGCAACTCTGTGGCCGTGGCCGGCGCCCAGCATTGGGAGCGATTTCCGGCTCCAAAAGGCCCATTCATGCTGGGGGCTACCACCCCAGCCCGGGCGTTCGTTCGGCCTCCGCAGACCCTATGAAAATAGGCATTTGAGAGCGCCTCGTCAGCGACCGAGGATGGCGCATTCGCGCCCCCAATCAAGGGTGGGGTAACGCACCGGCGCATTCGGCTCCATCCAAACCCACGAGCGGCAGTAGCTCGCGCGAGTCCCGAGCCACAAGGGATCGATAATTTGCGAGCTGCTTATGTTTGCCGCTTTGATGCGGCAATGCCTCGCCCGAAACGCCATACGCCTACGCACGCAGACAGCCGATCGATGAAGATCACCTTCGGCGAGATGCGCCGCATGGGCGTGCGCGGCGTGCTGGTCTATTGCCACTCCGGCCATCACGTTGCACTGGACGCAGACCGCTGGGCCAATGAGGTGCGGCTGTCTGATATCGAGCCGCGCTTCGTCTGCGTAGGTTGCGGCAGCCGCGGCGCCGACGTCCGGCCTGACTTCGATCGAGGCAACCCACAGCTTGCAATCACAGGCTATCGCAACGCGCGATAGCCCCGCCAAAAAGCGGCCCCAGCTAACAGGCGGCTGCTGGGTCCGTGGGACGCTCCGGCACGCAGGGGGGCTTTGAACCGGAGCACAGCACCAATCCGACCGATTGCCGCGAGTTCCCGTGCTGGAGGACAGCGCCAATGAGCCGCGAGAACCGACCCACCGCCAAACGCGCGTCAGACGATGGGCCGTCCCGGGTGGATGTCGCGACACTTGGAGGATCGCGCCACAGACCGAAAATTCAATTCTCTCAGCTGGAGAGTCGTTCCCTTGCAGATTCTCTCGGGCGTGGCCTAGGAGCCGCCAACTGAGGAAGCCTTACTCTTGGGTCTCGCGCCACATCTGCTCGCCACACTGGCATCTGTAGATGCGCACGGTGCCGCCACTTCGGGCGTTCAGGAACTTCTGTAGCAGTCGGGAACTGCCCGCACAGCGGTCGCACTTGATCTGATTATCTGTCGGAGAAGGTAGGTATTGCGGCGCCTGGAGGGACATGGCTCTCGCTCCGAACTTTAGGCGGGAGCGCGGTAACGTCTCTCTGTCACCGATGGGGTACCACGGGAATCGCGCGGTGATGGAATAGCTGTACGCCTACAATCTAGCTCTGGCTATAGGAACGCATCAAAATATGCCACTCTTTAAATCAAACTAGGCCACTGAGGTCGGAAGCAGGTCAGCGCCCAGCATTCGATAGGAACTCTCCTCTTGGCCCGACTTTGATCCACGTGCGCTCAGGCGCATCAGGCTATCCCCCATAGCCCGAGCGGCCCCAGCCCTGGGTCATTGATCCAGGCCTGGGGTCGTTCTTTAACGCAGGCCAGCCCGCGTGAACCGGCTGCACTGTGAAAGCCAACTGGGATTTCAGTGCTCAGTTTTGAGACAAAGGGCTGCCGGGGGGGACAGGGAATTTTGAGCCCGGCAGCGTTTCTCTCTTAACAAAAAGACGTGGCCCGCCCTTCATCGCTGATGCAGAGGGCGGACCGGCTCCCGACCTTAGGTCAGAGGAAGGCGGCGCGAAAATGAAATCCTGCGGCCTGAGCGGCTCCTCGCTATGCACCACGATATCGTTACCTGCATTGAATGTGATCGTGCTCTGGTGCGTCGTCGGATCGAATGCTGAGATGGTCAGATCGCTGAAGTTCACGATTCCGAGTGTCGAAACATCGATGTGGTCGATTCCTAAATTTGAGAGGCCCTGACCAAAATCCTCGATCTTGTCGTGACCGCTGTTGAAATTGAAGGCGAAGTAGTCGTTTCCTCCTTTCGCGAGGCCGAGCATCACCTGAGCGTCGCCCCACATGTCGTCGTTTCCGGTACCGCTGATCAGCTTGTCATTGCCTCCGTGGGCTTTGTCGGACATGTTCTGTGCATCGCCAACCAAGGTGCTGTAACCACCAGAAAAGACGCTGCCCGCTATAAGCGTATCGTTGCCACCATACGCATAGCCGGACATTGTCAGTGCATCACCGTAAGCCAAGCAGAAAAACGCGTTGGGGCCGCCGATGAATGTGTCATCGCCGCCGACTGAATGATCTCGCATATTCCCGCCGGCGTCACCAAAGAAGGTAGCTTGGCCAAAGTCGTTTGTAGCGCTGTCCATCGTGTCGTTGCCGCCCCGCGCAAATTCCAGCATGTCGCCCCCGGCGTCGGCGTAGAAATAACTGAAGTCGTTCATCGCGCCGCCAGGGTGGGGAAGAAAACTCAAGATATCGTCACCACCCGAAGCATGACCAGACAAATTGCCGCCGGCGTCGCCGTAAAAGAAGTAGTTGTCTTGCACGCCGCTTGTTGTAAACGCGTCATTGCCGCCCAGCGCCCGGTTCGACATGTTTCCGCCGGCGTCGCCATAAAAATAGATGTTGTTGCTATGGCCATTCGTTGCTAGCGCGTCGTCGCCCCCTTTTGTGTACCCAGACATGCTTTCGCCGGCATCACCAAAAAATGTGGTGGGGGTCGCGCCATACCGACTCAGCGCGGGGCCTGTAATGAATGTGTCTTGGCCGCCGCTTGCGTGGTCGGCCATGTTGCCGCCCGCATCGCCATAAAACGTATTGGTGGCCAAAATCCCAGACGTGTAAGTGTCATTACCGCCCCGAGCGTAGCCAGACATACTGTCGTAGACATCACCGTAGGTGATGTTTGTGGAAGGCCGGTCGAAGTGGGCGTCGCCACCAGAAAAGGTGTCATCGCCACCGGTAGCGTGATCGGACATGTTCCCGCCCGCGTCACCGATCAAAATGTTGATCGAGTCCGCCCCACCCGTAAATGTGTCAGCACCACCTGTCGCGTGATTGGTTATGTCTCGACCCGCGTCACCAACGAAAAAGTTGGTCGAGTTCGTGCCGCCAGTAAAAGTGTCATTTCCGCCGATGGCGTAATCGAGCAGGCTTCCACCGGCATCCCCATATAGCAAGTTGATCACGTCGGCAGCGCCGGCCAAAACGTCGTTTGTGCCTATCTCGTGGTGCGTCAGATCACCGGCGGTAATTGGAACTCGTTTGGCCATATCTCGCCTCCCCTTGCTGCATCCCGCGTAAGGAACGAATCACCAGGCCATGATGATCAGCTCAAAAGATCAGTGTTGTTGCTGCCGCTCGATCACCAGTTCAAGCGCAAGAGCCTCAATTGCGAGTTCCTCTGCCAAGCGTCCGAACAGTTCTCGCTTTCCCGCGTCACTCGTCTGTCTGCGAGATTATCGCCGCCTTCAGGGCGCGGCCGGCTGACCAGGAGCGGAGGCAGAAGAGGCGATCTTCTGCTCAGCCTCAAGGACGCGTTCGCGAAGTGCTTCCAATTCAGCAATCTGAGCAGCGAGCGTTTCGAAGCGGAGCCGAAGAACAGCGCCGGCATCCGCTCGACCGCCGCGCTTGCCCGCCTCGGGCAAGTTGGCCCATTCGAAGGGAGCGGCCGATCGCATTGACGCTGGGGAATTCTGGAAATGATGGAGACCAGTCATGGCCGGACCTTCCGAGCGGGCGCAAGGGAAATGGGGTGGGAATGCCGCGCCGCGCTTTTGTTATAAATGAGGCACCAATAAATCACGCAGTGACTCAAAAAGCATAAGTTAAGTTAATTCAAATTAATCACGAATTATAACACTCGCGCCGAAGGCTCTGTCGGCGTTAGTGCCTCCCCGGATGCTTCCGGTCTGCTCTCCGGCCGAGCTGATTAAGGCGCTCTTCAAGGGCGCGCTTTGCTGCGATCAGCTTGACCGCTAGGACCTGCCCCACTGCGGTGTGCAGCGCCCACAATTCATCAATGGACATCGCGTCAAGGTGATCTCGATCCATGCCACCCGACTCCTTGCAGATTATCCCAAGATGCGTGACTGAGGGAGATGCCCAGCATTCTAGGCCAAGTCTCAGGCTACAATTAAGGCCGATAATATTAAATTATTAAATAAATAATATATTAAATTCTGAAGTCGCCATCCCGCAATCGCCTTAAAAAGGGGGCAGCAGAGTGACGCGGCTCCCGGTAGGCTCGGCGAAGCACCGCTCGCAGCCGCTGGCATCGTCGCGTGCACGGCGAAGGCCGCCGCCAGCAGCGGCGCCGACCAGGGCCAGGGCGAGCCAGCCGACCGCGGTCGAGATGCCGTTGTACGCCTCCAAGGCCTGGCCCGATGTGCAGCCAGAAATACCCGTGGCGAGGCGGCAGTTCCTATTTGAAAGTTGGCGCGCGCCATATCTGGGCGTTGTGGGAGGCCGGGGCCGCTGGAGGTGCTTGGCGCTTGGGGAAGCACTGTGAGCCTACTCACAGCTCTAATCGCCGTTCTGGTCGCTTCAGCACCTTGGCAATACTGTTCTTCCCGAACAACTTAATCATTCCGGGACTGCACCAGATCAGCAAGGTTGGCTTTGGCTCGATCTATTCTGGCGCTTCTGCCTGCCGCATGCAGAAGCCAGTTGTGGTGAGATCACGCCGCGCGGCCTGCACCTCGTGCAGCGCATGATCGATTGCCTCGGTAACGTTGTTGCCAGCCGACTGCCCTCGCTTCGAGGAAGATCCGCCCTATCAATTCCGAAAGCGTCGATACCTTTGCGACGGCGATTCAACGTTCGACAAGTCGTCTTTACCCAGGATCGCAGGAACGAGTTCGTCGTTCACAACCTTTTCCATTACAAATCGCACAAGCTTGGAGCGGGAGATTCCACGTTCCTTTGCTGCCTTCTGTAGATACTCGACTTCCAAGGGAATAACGATGTTCTTGATGGCCACAACGTGTCCGATGCTCTTTGTTTGCTCTCGTTTCTTGACCAGCAAAGTTGGTGAGAATTGGAAAGCACTGTGACAATCGACTAACGTATACACACCTAAGTTCTGCAGGATGCTGCATTGAAACGGTATGAATTTACGTCACACCAGCAAAGAATACCTTCAATCATCGCGGCGCTGGTGTCCTGGTCTATTGCCATTGCGATCATCACATCGCTCTGAGCGCCGATCGGTGGCCAGGCGAGGTGCGGCTGTCTAACGTCGAGCCCCGTTTCGTTTGCGGAGGTTGCGGCAGCCGCGGCGCTGAGGTCAGGCCAGATTTCGATAGCGGCAGACCACCCCAATTTGCAATTCAGAAATGAAGCATTGCCCGCGTGAGCATGCGACAGCTGGACAGTCCACAAAAAGACGACCTCAGCAGCTGGGCGCAGCTGAGGCCGTTAGGATGTGCTCCGGAGCTCTTGGGGACACCGGAGCAGAGGCCCAATTGCCGAAATTGCCACTTGTTCCCGACTCGTAAAAAGCTTCGAAATTCCTATCTTTCGCCCATGCGTATGGCGTACGAGCTCTGCCTGGCCACGGCCGGCAAGCAGGTCCCGGACGGGCCGGATTGGATTCACGAAGTAAAGCACGACGGCTACCGGATGCTGGTCATTCGGGAGGACACCCGGGTGCGTCTACTCTCCCGCAACGGGACCGACTGGACCAAGCGCTATCCCTGGATCGCTGAGGCGGCGCTGAAGAACCGAGAGAAGCACTTCGTCATGGATGGTGAAGCCGTGATCCTCGGCGTCGACGGTATCTCTGATTTCAACGCCCTGCACTCCCGCAGGCACGACCATGAAGTCCAGCTCTACGCTTTCGACGTGCTGGCAGTTGGTGGCAACGACCTACGCGACCAACCGCTCCACCTGCGAAAGACGAACCTCGCGCGGCTGTTGGCGCGCCGGCCCGACGGCATCACCGTTGCGCCGTTTGAGCGCGGCGAGATCGGCCCTGAACTATTCCGGGCCGCCTGTCGAATGGGCCTTGAGGGGCTGGTCTCTAAGCACCGCGATAGGCCGTACCGTGGCGGTCGGCAGAAGCACTGGATTAAGGTGAAGAACCGGGCGCACCCCGCGATGGAAAGGGAACTGTGATGGCTTACAGGCAAGGCGCTCGCGAGACAATGGCGAAGAGATCAGGCGTGACGTGGGTGACTCCTGATCGCGTTCCCGACATCCACACCGGCGAACCGTGGTCGGACATGGCCGTTGAGGACTTGCAAGAGCAATGGCGGACAGGTGCTGATCTGGAAGAACTCAGCCGTTATCTCTGCCGCGATTGGCGAGACATCAGTCGGAAATGCGCGGAGCTTGATCTTGATCTGGTCCACCAGCCGCAGCGTCGCAGGGGCTTTTTGCAAAAGCAGAAACGTCTAGCCGCGAAACAGGGTAATGTGGAGAATAGTGAAGATGGCGCACCTCACCCCCGCCGAGCAGATCGAACAGAGCTATGACCTCGCCATGATGGCGCTGGCCAACTATCTCACGCAAAAGCGCGACGCCTCAGCTACGGTCGACAGACTGATCAGCATCCTCGACCGCGATAGCCTGCGCGATGCCATCACCGAGGTGTTGGTCGATTCCCGCGTGCATCCCAGGCCAAAGGCGGACGAGACCGCCCGGCGAAAGAATCGAGCCGCTGGCCCGTCAGCGTAAACCGGCGGGCTAAAAACAAGGCGGACCCTTAGTTCAATCGTGGCGGAGCTTGTTGGCTAGCGCCAGCAGGTCATTGGCGGCCCCTTTGGCGACCTGCCGAGCTTTCTTGGTGCGATCCCGGAAAGTGTCTCGAGGAGGCATCTTTGCTATCGCTTCTTCAAGCTCGACCGCGATAGCCGTGTAGCGCGCGAGCAGCCTCGCGAGCGCATTGCGCTCGAGTTCACTCTTTGCAGCCCGCTGCATGCGCTCGCATTCTGCAATTTGCCCGCGAAGTAGCTCGAGGTGCGCTCGCATGTAATTCATGGCGTTCAGCGCATTGTACCACAAGAGGCCCGCCAGCGTGAACCGGCGGGCCTTGGCACTGTCTTTTACTTACGGCGCGGTTGACTTTTTCACCGCGGCTTAGGTGTGCCGCTCTTCGATGGTCCGTAATGTGCTGAGTTTCGCCCTCCACCCGGCTTACCATCCATTTTGCCGGCTGAGGCCGGCGATGTCATGAAACCCGCCGCCACTACGGCGGCTCCAAATGCGACGATGACGAATAGGGCGATAGCTCTGCAAAGTGCCATGTACTGCTCCTAATTCGGTTTACACAAAATGCTACAGGTCGTGTAGCTCACCAGCCTATTCCAGAGCAGCTTCGCCAGCGAGTCCTTCCTCAATGTTTCCCGCTCCCGCTGTTGCCGTCTACTCCCAAAGGCCGCGGCTCACGTTGTCGCCCCTGGTACCTCTCGACCTGTCGAACACCATGATGGAAAACCTGATTGACCCCGACCGCCCGAAGTGGGTCGAAAAACGCTCAGAGCAGTTCCTTGCTGTTACTCAATTTTACAAAGAGGCCGCTTCGCTCTTCGCTCCCTATATGAAGGCGCACCAAAAGGCCTAGGCGGAACTAGGCAATTCCTGGGTTCGGATACACGATTCGCCGATTAAACCCGCCCAGGTCGTCGCTCATGGCTTGGCCTTGAAGGGCATTGGCTCGAGCAGTTCAACCGCATCGCCTCGCCGGTACTCAGGTCCGTTTCCTCGCTTGCGCCTGCCCAGCGAGGAGCGAGCGCGGATGATCTCGGTGCCGGTGACGCGCTCGCCGCAGGGCCGCTCCTGGATCGACGATAAAGAGCGCGCCGGGTGACGGGCAGCCTGTCTTTCAGACGTTCAAACAGGCTTGCCGCAATAGCCGCGCGAGGCTGCACAGCCTTGCGATTTGCCTTCACACTCTCGTGGAGGGCGGAGAGATCGATCTTATCCAGAGCGTCCAACCAGTCGCTGCCGAACCAAGCTGGGTGAGCGAGCAAGAGATCCGACACGGCAGAGATAACCGGTGCGGTCAGCGCCCGTTCGTTACCTGCGCTCTCCACAATCGACAGCAGAACCTCGCGTAGATGGGACTCGCCCCAGTCTAACAGCAGCCTTTGTAACGTTGCCGCCGCACACGTTTCTAACGCCTTGCCCCCGAGACGACGTTGGGCAGGCGCTACAACGGCGATTCCAAATTCGGAGCAGATTTTGGCAACATCGGACATTGCAGGCATCGGCGTACAACAACTCTGCGTACTGCGGTACAGGATTATGCGCGACCACAGGTCTAACGATGGCGTGCCCTTGGCTGGAAGTCGCCTCGATCAGTGGCGCGTGCCTTCCCTAATTAATGCGTCGGCACAGCTGATTCCGTTCTGCCAAACCCCCACCTAAAACCGTGCTTCGAGCGGGCCTTCGCAGACCCTGTAGGGGTCCAGAGCTGAGAAGGTCCGCCCCCCGGGCGCGGTTACATCCGCCGTCGCCCGGGTTTGATGGCTAGGGCGAAGCCCGCCCCGCCAAATGGTTAAAGGCCTCACATCCAGATCTGCGGCGTCAGGTTATCGACAGGAGCGCCAGCCTGCTGGATCGCGTCGGCAATGGAGCCATTGTTGGTTTCGCCGCCGGTATCGACGCTGAGCGCGCTCTGGGTCGCGCTGACGATCTTGTACTGGACCAGGCAGAAGTCGGTGTTGTCCTGGATCTCCGTCCAGCCGGTGGCCGGCGTTCCATTGCCGGTGTTCAGGCGCGCGCAATGGATCAGGAAGTCGTTGGCATTTGACGTGGTGATTGACCGCGCGCCGGACGTCCCTGTATTCGGCAGCGCTCCGTTAGGGTCGAACGGCGTGAACGTATCCGCCCCGCTGATGCCCCAAGCCGTGGCCGTGAGGAAGCTGCTGTCCCCCGCACCGAGACTGACCGTGATGGCGTTGTTGAACGCCGCAACTGACGTGGTCCACCATAGCTCGATGATGAACGGATCGGCGCCGGCCGTTGCGCGTCGCTGCCAGGCGTGGCCTCCGGTGTCGGTAACGCTGTCGACCGGGGTGCCGTTGATCTGGATCGCGATCAGAACGACGACATTGCCGCTTGACGTCGTCAGCGTCCCGACAGCCAGCGATGAGCCGGAGCCAACGGCATGGACTGAACCGTCTAGTAAGAGAGCCATTTATCCTCCCATGTTGGCGGGCATGAGCTGCCCGGTGTCGAGGTTGTAGTTGTCGTGCCAATCCACGATGGGCGGCCCGGTGGGAGCCGCGCCGCAGGAAATGGTCATGGCGGCGTGTCCCCACTGCTCCAGAAGGTGAAGGCGGTACCTGTAACCATGTTGACGTTGTCGTGGAAATTTCCGTCAGGCCCTGAGGCGGCGTAGTTGAACACGACAGAATTCGGGAAACCGCCACCCTTTAGTCTCGCGTAGTTGTGGTGGACGTCGATCAACTGACTTCCTGGCGTGTACGGCGACACGTAGAAGTTAACATGCTGCGTGTCCGAGACATAGAACGTATTGTGATTGATCGTTCCTCCGTACCACGGACCACCCGGATCGCCGCAGATGCCCTGCACGGCCCCACCACCACTGATCTCGGCACAGGTGTTGTACGAAAAATCAATTTCGGTAATTGCACCGCCATAGGTCTGCACCCAATCTGGATGCCAGCCTAGGGACGAATTGTATCCGGTGTCGTTCCAGACGTTGTACCTGCAGGTCCACTTCGAGATGGTGCCGTCGTCGTAGTACGACGAGATACTGAAGATGTCGCACGCGACATTGTGAATCCAGTTGTACTCGAAGATGTGATCCCCGTTCGCCCGGTAGTCTATCAAGAACTCAGGAGCGTTTGCGTCTGCGCTCGTGACGCCGCCATCAAACTCGCAGTAGCGAATTGTCGTGCCGGGATTGCCAGCGCCGGGTTGGTTCCTGATCCAGAGCGTGTTGTATCTGAATTTGCAGTTGGTGATGGTGGCGTTGTTTCCACCAATTTGGCTCACGCTTCCGACATTGAGGTACCAACCACCTCCCATGCTGAAGTCGTATCCACTGATGGTTACGTTATCGCCGAGAATAGTGACTATGCGCGAGCCCGTGTCGACGCTGACGCCAGACATGCTGATGGTCGCCGGATCTTTCAGTGTGACGCCGGTATTGATGCCGGTGCGATAGTCAACGCCAGCAACATTCCAGGGCGGTCGCACTGCCATGCCGCTCAACAAGTTTGGAAATTGCGCCGTTCCGGTCGGAGCATTCGCTGCTCCATCACCAGAGCTGACCCCGGTCGACGCCGTGATGGTGACGGTCCCAGTGTTGCTGCCGAGCGCGTTGGTCGCCTGCACCGTGAGGCTGTATGTCTGCGCCGTCAGGCCCGATGCGCCTGCGGAGGTGACGGTGATCAGCCCGGAATTGTCGATCGCGAAATAGCCGGCGGAGTTACCAGCGGTAATTGCCCAAGTCGTCGGGGTGCCGCCTGATGCTGACACTGTCCCGATGGCCGTCCCTGCCGCCGCCGGGATCGAAAGCGCGAAAGAGAAAGTGCTGACAACAGGCGCCGTGCCGACGGTTACGCTGATCGCCTTCGGCGGGCTCGTGCCGAAACTGTTCGATGCGGTGACCGTCAGATTATAGATGTTGTCGGGCGGCGCCGCCGAGAGACCGGTACGCATATTGCCGCTGGAATAGATGGCGAAGAAGCCCGAGGGATTCCCGGCGGTGATCGCGTAGGACGTCGGGCTGTTGGTGGCATCGACGTGCCCGATGAGCGCGTCGAAGCCGGGGTTGGTGCCAAGCGTGAATGAGGTCGAGGTGATGACCGGGACGCTTCCCAGCCCGGACCGCCATGACCAGCGCGCGGTTGCCTTGCCGGACAATGGCGTCGTCCCGCCGGAGGCGGCCCTCACCCGACTGCGGGAGAAGGCCTTGCCGACGAGCGAGATCATGCCCGGAACGGGAAAGCGGACGCCAACACCAAAGCGCATTGTTATGCTCCGTCACTATCTCGATGCGGAGGGAGCAACCGCCCGGCCCGTCGGCGGCCGTCTCGCGTCGGCCAAGGTTCGTACTCGAGGCGCATCCCCAGCTTGGGAATGAGGCCAATCTCTTTGAAGGCCTTGGCGTGAACGAAAACATCGGCGCCGCCGTCGTCTGGCCTGATGAAACCGTAGCCCTTCAGGTCGTTGAATAATTTCAAAGTACCGCCGTTCATTTCGTCCTCGACAGGTGTTCGATCTGGTCCAGAAGCCGGTCAAAACGTTCTTCCGTTTCCAGCACCAGGCGCTCGGCCTGGCCCGCATCTGGCGCGCTGGCGTCGACGTGAAGGTTCGCGCGCAGCTCCCGCATTAACTCCCTGCGCAAGGCGTCTGGCACCGAGCGCAGCAGCATGCTGAGCGATGTCGCCAGCATCACTTCGCCAACCATCTGACGGATCGCCACGCGGTCGAGCCGGTCTTCGAGGGACTTCACGCGGTCCTCGAGCTTTCGTCGTCGTCTCCACATCGTCACAGCGGCGAATTCCCCGCCGAGCCGACATGCGGTGCAGCCGGAGCCGCGGCGTCGGGACTCGACTTACCGGTCGAGCCGACGCCGTTGGCGGTATACTGCCCGACAAGCTTGATCGCGTTCTGCGCGCCCTGGACCAAAGCCTCAAAATATTGAGACGCCTTCACCTCGATGATGTTCTTGACCTCACCGTGCACTTCGGCAGACCCGGTAAGTGTGGCCTGTACGTTAGCTCCTTCGAGCGATTGCACCGGTGGCATCGCAGACTTTCGAGGGTCCGCATTCGGCATCGGGATGGTCGGCCCACCGCCACCAAGTCCCGTGCGCTTCGCTGCTGCCGCGAGTTCTTCCTTGGTAACGACCGGTGGCATCGTTGCCAGGTCATTGGACTGATCGATCGCGCGCTGAAGATCGAACTGGCGTATCCTGAGACGCCCCTTTGCCTCATCGCCGATTGCCCACGAATCCAGCTTGGAGTCGAGGTCCCGGCGCTGCGCTTCCATATTTTCACGACGGTTGCGCTCATCCGTTGGCGTGTTCCACCAATTCTGGATCGCATGCAGGCCGGGCGACGACTCCGGCATCTTCCCGGTGCGCGTGAACGTCGCATAGTTCGCGAAGTCGCCCGCTACTGTATTCATCGCGCTGGTTATGGTTTCGAGACCCATAAATGCGCCGCCGAGATCCAGCGCTTGCGTCTTCAATCCCTCAAGCGCCAGCGCCGCGTCTTTGGCTTGCAGATCAGGAACGCCCTCCAGCCCCGTCGTCTTGCGTCCGCGGGCGCGCTCTACGAGCGACTCGTCGATCAAGTTCGTAGCCATGAGGTCGGCGGCGTTGCGGGCCGAGAAGTGACTTTGCAGCCATTTGACGGTCTTGCCCTTGTCCTCCTCGCTCATGTGCTCGCCGAAATGGACGCCCTGCTTTTCCAGTAGCGGCTTGATGTGCTTTTGCGTCCACTCGTAATTATTTGAGATGTAACCTTCAGTATCGACGAGCTTGCCGTTCTTGAGCAGCCCGCTCTCAGTGAGTTCGCCCTTGACCTTTTTTGTCATGCGGCCACCGACCAGCGCCGAAAGCCCCGTCGCCAGCTTGTTGCCAAACCCGGAAGTGTGCGATGCCAGGATCGGGAAAACATTCTCCATGTAGTCCTTGGACAATCCGTACTTGGCCGAGGATGCCGCCGACAGGTCCGACCGGAATTGCTCGCCGGTATAGTCCGGGTTGGCCGCCTTCGCCTTCGACCACATGTTCATGCCGGATGCGAATTCGGCAGCGCTGTTCGCCTTACCAGCACCTTCGAGCGCTCGGACGACCTGCTCCAGTTCGTGCTCGTCACCGCCGGATATCCGGTTGGATATCCTTGCGCGCGCGTATGTGTCCGCGATCTCCTTGGCCCGGTCGAAACTCCCGAGGCGCGATGCATTCTTGCGGAGATCGTCGAGGACGTCGGCCCTGGAAATGGTCGGGTACCTCGCTGACAGGCTATCGGCGAGGATGTTGGCTTCGCCGAGCTGGCTATCGCTCAGGCCCATCTGTTCATAGCGGACTGCTGCACGGTTCTGGGCGCCGGCCGTCTTGACGGTGGCCCTGACCGCGTGACCGGCCATATAGGCGCCGCCTACGAGTCCTGCGGCGTGCAGGCCGAAACGTGCCGCACTAGATGCTGCGCTAGCGAAGAACCTCTTATGTGCCTTCTCGGCGTCGTCGACACCAGCCTTGATGTTTCGCCAATGGTCGACCGTCTTGCCTTGCCATTCGTGGATCGCGCGAAAATAATGATCAGCCTTTGGCCGGCTCTGCTTCAGCGTATCGTTAAACAGCGCGAACTCTTTGCGCACGCCCTGCAGTTGCTTCTCGGATAGCTGAAGGCTTTTGAGCTCCTCGAACATATCGCCCGTAAACTTCAAGGGCTTGATGCCTTCGAGCGCCTTCGCGTTCTTCTCGACCGACTTGAACTTGGACGCGATCTTGTCGAGCGTCGACCCGGTTTTGTCCGACGCCTGAATGACGGCGGTAGCGGTAATTGTCTTGCTCAAACGAGCGGCTCCTCAGTCGTGTTGTCGGAATGGCCCCCTCCTGGCCATCCGGGTACAAGGGTAGGAGGGGCGCCGCGCGGCGTCTGACAACCGCGCGGCGCGGACGCCGGCAGCTCGAGATGCGTGCCCGCCGGCGGCGATTGATTTCGGGGCTCAGGTCAGGCTGCCACGCTCTCCGCCGGCTCGGCGGGAGCATCGTCGACGAGTTCGATCAACTCGCGCCGCTCCGCGGCCTCGACGATGCGGCCGCGGTCGAACAGCAGGCCGGGGCCATCGAACCGCGGCAGCCGCAGGACCGTCGCCAATGGCTCGACATACAAGCGCTCGCCGCCTTCGAGATAGCGGACTTGCCGAAACCGTTTGCGGACCACTGGTGTCGCTCTCGAGCTGACGCCGCCGGCGGGCGGTATGATGCCGCGCTGCTCCGAAATCTCATGGATCAAGTCCGGATCTCCGACGAGCTCGCCGGTACGCTCGAAAACCCAGAGGTCGATGACGTCCTCTGCGAGATTCTGTCGGGGAGCTGGGGCGCGATAGCGGGCGATGTGGTCGCCAGAAAGCAGAGGCGCATCGTCGTCACCAAGTTCACGATTGAACAGCTCGACGGCCTCGGCATTGAGCTTTGCCTGCTCGGCCAGCGCCAACAGAACCGCTGCCGCCTGTGCGCCTTCCTCGGCAATGCGGCTGGCGAGCGCCTTCGATTGCTGTTCTAGTTCTACGCGACGCGCTGCCCTGGCTGCGACGGCGGCATCGGTTTGTTCCTGCTGTAGGTCGGCCTCGAGCTTCTCAACGAGAAGCGCCAGCCGCTCGGCTTCAAGTGCTGCTGCCTCGTGCGATAGGCGCCACTGCGAATATGTTTTCGAGCTTTTGACGGCCTCGGCCTGCTGCTCGTCCGAGGCCGTCAGCGCCGCGGTTGCCGCTGCTAGATCGGCGCGGGCCTCCTCGAGTTGTCGTTGAATCTTTGTCACGTGACGCTCTCGTTTCCATGTGCATCTGATTGCTGATCAAAAGTTATCGCAAGCTGCGCGTCCGCCGCCACCGACACCGCGAACTTCGCGGACACCGCGAACGATGCCACGCCAGCCTCGACCAGATCCGCGAACGGATCGAACAAATCCACGTTGACGAACCATTGGCCATCTCGAAACTTCTTGGCCCACTCAGGGTGATCGGCGCAGATTCGCCTGACCGTATGCGGCTCGAACGGAAAGCGCCGAAAGGCTCTCGCGGCCAACTCCCATCGGGGACGTGCCGTCGGCTGATTTCTCCGTATAGCGGGCGCCGGTTTGACCGGTGCCGTCGGGGTGCGGGCCTGTGACCGCATGTCTTCAAGGGCCTGTATCGCCGCCCGGTGAACCTCGATTGCCGCGGCGATACGCTCGTCGTCGATCATTGCGTCGGTCACAGTTCGACCTCCTGCAACGTGAATACCTTCCATCTTCGGCGGCGGTACAGGACCCGGATCTTACCCTTGGCGACCAATGCACGAAGCGCACGCCGCACCGAGACAAGCTGCGCCTCGGTAACGTACCGGCGATGCGCGGGTCTGACGATGAGCCGCCGACCGTAGGCGACGCCGGCGATGTCGTGCGCGCTGAGCATGTCACGGCGTGTCAGGATCTCGACAATGCATCGGCGAAGCGCGAACGGTCGTCCCGCGAAACCTGTTCTGCACCTATATGGCGCTACCACCGCCGCCTCCGCTGACAACAAAACCAGGATTTCGGCCGGCCCGGCTACGCTGAATCCATGCCGCGGTCGCCGCCGCATGGGCCAAGCCCGCCTTACGGTCCCTTGGAAATTTCGCGCGAATTCGCCCTCTCGCCGCCCCTGGCGCTGCCGCTGGTGCGTTGGCTCCGCGCGAGGTCGAGAAACAGCGGACTGCGCATGAACGCTCGCAAGCGGCGATTGTAGGAGGCCGATTGCCGTCGATGTGGTGGTCTATGGCGAGGGTTTGCCCGACGGCGGCGAAGCGGCCCTCACTGTCGCACTGCATCCCGCCTACACCATTCATCCAGAGCCTGCACGGGTCAGCGCGTAGGCGGCGTGCGCACTGGCTTGGGCTGGCTTGCATCACGCTGCACCGCCACGCGACTTGGCCTCAGAACCGGCGAACCTAGTGGCTAACCTAGATATGGGCTGCACGTCGGTACCATCCCGTTGCACCGATATGGGCTGCACGTGGGAGCCACTTCCCCCGCCAGGTGGTACGAGCGTGCAGCCCACCTCTGGTACCGACGTGCAGCCCACTGTGGTACGAACGTGCAGCCCGGGATTCTGTTTTTTGATGACGGTCTGCTTGTGGGCGTTCCAGCGGCGTGACGGCGCGACATGGGGTTCAAACACCACGCCGTCCCATCGCAAAAAGTCTTTGGTCGGCGTTTCTAGTTCGTTATTGCCCTTCCGGGTTGGCATGTCGGTGATGCGCCAGTGTGTCGCTTTACCCCTGCCCTCGATGCCAAGGCTTGCGGCCTCGGTCTGCACGATGAAGCCGTAGTGAACCAGCTCGCGGTACCAGTTCGCGATGTCGTTCCGACTCTTATGCCCGAGCTCTTCGCAGGCATCGCGGTGACTGAGGTAAACGTGTCCATTGTTTTTGACGCAATGCGTTCGCAGCGCGGTGAACAGCGCCCTAGCCCCGAAGGAAAGCTGCCGATACGCAGGCGTCGCCAAGGTTTCCCGGAACAGGGGCACGAACGGCGGGAGTTTATCGCGCGATCTGTCCTTCCCGCTCACGCGCCACCCATGACAGATTTTGCCTGGAGGAACTCTGCATACATGGCCGCCGTCATGCCGTGCAGTTCACGGTCGATCAGGGTCTCAGCAATGCCGCGTCTGCGCATCGAGTCACGTTGAGCCAGCAGCTGGCGCTCGACATATCGCACAGCAGCGTCCGGATTCATGCGCGCGGCATGTGTAGCCTGCTTCCGGATAAAGTCACGGCGCCTTGCGATCGGAAACGGAAGGACTTCAGCCATTGGTGATTTCCTCTCGGTGTCGGGAATCTCGCCGCAGCCAGGCGGCCCGCGCGACCTCGTGGGCTGCCACGGACTCGGCGAATTGCCGCGTCTCGAATGGCCCAAGCGGCTCGATCAGGTCGACCTCGAACAGGCCGTCGTCACGCTGGACTATCGGCTGGGGCTGCATCACGGCGCCTCGGCCGCTTGCGCACCGACGAAGCATCGAGTGCCGTCAGAACTAGTGACCTCGCGCCACTCGGCATTCTCGAAGTGGCCGTTCGCCTCGATCTCGGCCCCCTCGTCCGCGATCCGGTGGCGTCTGTTCAGCTTGCGGTCTTGCTCGAAGGGACAGTTGCCGAAGGCGGCGCCGCTGGTGGCCAGCCTCACTTGTTCTGGGGTCAGCGATCCGGCGACAATTCGGTAGGTCCGACGGCCTTTGAGGGCTTCGGAAAGCGCTTGTTTTATAGATGTTCCGGAGCCCAACTTTTTACGGCCGGTAGGTAGTAGCCTCCCCATGGTCCCGTAGCGTTTTTTGGCCGCTAACTCTGATCGGCACCTTGGGTGATGGCAGGCCAGCCCCCTGCTCGATTTCCGGCCCTCGCAGATGACGCACTTGGCCTCGAAGTGGAGCCGGGCGCACCCCTTGCAGCAGAATGCGGAGAGCGGGTTCTCCTCTGGAGCGGGAAGCTTCACGCGGCAGCGCCGGCAGTGATGCTTGGCTTCCCCCGTTGGCCGCAAACTCATGTCTCGATCCCCAGCATCCGCCGCAGTGAAGCGGTGACGACCGCCTTGCGGTGACCGAGGTCGATCACCTCAATCTTTCCGCGCTTGATCGCGTCATAAATGCCATTCCGTTTGAGCGGCAAAATGCCTGACGCGATCAGCTCGGCAGGCGTAATCGTCGGGCGGTTCAGCAATTCCTTGACTTCATGTGGCGTCATTTGACGAGCCCTCTTTGGTGGTTGAGGAAAATGTGAGCACTCGGGGCGTTTCCCCGGTTAGGTGTTCGCTGTGACTATGGATATTGCAGAGTGCCGGCGCTTGTGCTATGGGTAGCCTTCATTTTGTTATGACAAAATAAGGCAAATCATGACAGCAACGCCGAAGAAGAGGCGACCTGGCGGGGGGCGTAAGGCTACACTCCACAAGGTCTCCACATTCTCGACGCGCATCACCGCGGAAACGCGGGGAGCTCTCGAGGTAGAGGCTACGAGATCCGGACTCTCGATTTCGCAATTGGCGGAAAAATTGCTCGAGACTGGCTTAAAAGGTCGACGCTACCGAAGTGACGTGGGCAGCCCCGTACGCGCACTGGCTTTAGTGATTGAGAACATCGACCAGGAGAGTAAATCGAGCTCGGCGGATGGAAGAGATTGCGAGTGGCATACGGACCCCACGATTTTCGAGACGTTCCGCATCGCCGTCGGCAAAATGCTTGAAAAGCTTCGGCCTGCCGGTGAGATCGATACTTCGCTGGACGGGCCTCTCATCGGACGATCTCCGGAGGAACAGGCGGAGGCCATCGTTCGCCGCGTTTGGTCGGGCTTATTGGCGGCCGAGCCACTCACGCCCAAGCAGGTTTCCGAATTGCTGGAGCAGCGAGGCTGGAGCCGTCGCTCGCAGGAGGCCACAGCCGCGTGGCTGGACGGAATGTACAATGCAGTGGACGTGCGCAAGGCGTTGAACATCAAACCAGACAGGAGCCAGGAGAAATGAAGGGACATGTCCGAGAGCGTGGCGCCGGTCACTGGTACGCCGTCATCGATACGCGCGACGTCAAAACGGGCGCTCGCAAGCGGAAATGGCACTCCCTGCCCGGCTGTACCGGCAAGCGTCAGGCCCAGGTTGAGGTTGCTCGGCTGGTTTCAGAGTTGAAAGGTGGGACGTACATAGATCCGTCAAAGCTGACCGTCGGCCAGTGGATCGATCAATGGATTGAGGCCGGAGCACCGGGGCGTCGGCAGAAGAAGCCCAGTCAACGGACATTAGAGAGATACGGGCAACTACTGCGCACGCATGTTAAGCCCTCGCTCGGCAATCGGCTGTTGCAGAAGTTGCAGGCGACCGAGATCGATAAGCGATACGCCGATATGGCCGAGGCCAAGGCCATTTCCCCGCGCACGCAGCATCACGTTCACATCGTCTTCGGTGCATGCCTGGCGACCGCGCACCGCAAAGGCCTTCTTCTCGTCAACCCCATGACGCGCGTCGAGCAGGTCCCGAACCCCGAGGGGCACATCTACGAGACAGACGAGGAGACGGATTCGGACGATATTGGCGAGGGCCTGACCGAGGCCGAGCTTCGGACGCTGGTGGCGGGATTCGAATCCACAAGCCAATATCCCGTTGTTGTGCTGGCGGCCGCCACGGGGGCTCGCAGAAACGAACTGTTGGCCCTCCGCTGGAGCGATCTTGACGTCGAGAAAAAGAGCCTCCGCATAGAGCGAGCCTTGGAGCAGACGAAAAAGTTCAAGATCCGGATCAAGCCGCCGAAGACGAAACGCGGGCTGCGCACGATCGATTTGGACGACGCCACCATTGCCATCCTGCTGAAACAGAAGGAACGGCACCTGCGGATCGTGGCGGGCATCCCCAAGGATGCCGGTACCGTTGACCTCTCTCTCGTGCGCCTGCCCGGTGCGGCCCTGATGTTTCCGGCACTGTTCGGCCCCGGCCGCGGCGTGTCATTCACGACGCCACGCGACCCGCGCAACTTCTCGAGGGAGTTTGCGGAGCGGGCCGGGCCCCTCGGGTTCGGCAAGACCCGATTCCATGATCTGCGGGGCATCCACAGCACCGCCCTCCTCGATGCTGGCATTCCCGTGCACACGGTTGCCCAGCGGATCGGCGATGATCCGGCCACCCTGCTGCGGAGCTACACGAAACGAAAGCGCCTGAAGCAGGCAGACGAAAAGCTCTCCAGCACCATCACAGGATTGGCGGCCGGATTTCTCGGTGCTGGAACGATTCGGTAGCAAAGCGGTAGCAGCACCCGCCTGGACCGTAAGGAAGTTCGTCTAAGACGTTGATTTCATGGCAGGAGTGGCAGGGCTCGAACCTGCGACCCCCGGTTTTGGAGACCGGTGCTCTACCAATTGAGCTACACTCCTACAGACCCCGCGTCGCCTTAGGATCAGGGCCGCTTTCAAGCACAGGGGACGGCCGGTTTGCAAGGGTGAACCGCGCCGGCTTCGCTTGTTTGTGCCGGGGTTTTGGGGCCACAGTCCATTCCAGATAATCAAGAGCAACCGGGAGCGCCCATGACCGCCACAGCCGCCCAACACGCCACGATCGCGCCGCAGACCCCGCCTCTGCCGGAAGCCCGCCCCGAGACGCTCGGGCTGTCGCGTCCCCGCCTCCAGGCCATGTCGGACGCCTTCAAGCGCGAGATCGACAGGGGAACCGTTCTCGGCGTCACCGTGCTGGTGGCCCGCCGCGGCCAAATCGGCTGGTTCGAGGCACTGGGACGGCAGAGCCCGACGGGCGCGGCGCCGATGGCGCGCGATTCGATCTTCCGGATCTTCTCGATGACCAAGCCGATTGTCTCGGTCGCTATCATGGCGCTGATCGAGGATGGCCATCTCCTTCTCAGCGACGCGGTCGCCAAGTTCATTCCGGAGTTCGCCGAGCAAAAGGTCGGCGTGGTCAGCGGCGGCCGGCTCAACCTGGTTCCGCCGAGGCGGCCGATGACGGTGCAGGACCTGCTCCGTCACACCTCGGGCCTGACCTACGAGCACCAGGGCGACGGCCCGGTGCACAAGCTCTACCAGGAGTCCCGCGTCCGCAGCCGCAAGATCACCAATGCCGAGCACGCCGCGCTGGTGGCGAGCTTTCCGTTGATCTGCCATCCCGGCGACGAGTTCAACTACAGCCGCTCCACCGACATCCTCGGCCGCATCGTCGAAGTCGTCAGCGGCAAGTCGCTCGGCGCGTACCTCGCCGAACGCGTCCTCGCGCCCTTGCAGATGGCCGAGACCGGCTTTGCGACGCCCGAGACCAATTCCGGCCGCCTCGCCGAACCGTTCGCGGCCGATCCCTGGACCGGCGACAAGGTCGCGCTCTTCAACATGCTCGAGCAGCCGGTGATGGAGTCCGGCGGTGGCGGGCTGGTCTCGACCACGATGGATTATGCGCGCTTCTGCCTGATGCTGCGCAACGGCGGCACGCTCGACGGCAACAGGATCATCGGCCGTAAGACGCTGGAGCTGATGGCGTCCGATCATCTCGGGCCGCATGTTGCAACAAATGGCACGCTGCTGTCGCCCGGCCACGGCTTCGGTCTCGGCTTTGCCGTGCGCCGCGAGGCCGGCATCGCGCCCTTCCCCGGCAGCGTCGGCCAGTATTTCTGGAGCGGCATTGCGGGCACGTTCTTCTGGATCGATCCGAAGGAGGATCTGTTCGCGGTGTTCATGAGCCAAGGCCCGGGCCAACGCGACTATACGCGTACGCTGGTGCGGGATCTGGTTTACGCGGCGGTGGAGTGACCCGAAGGGTCATTCCGGGGCGATGCAAAGCATCGAACTATGGTGCGCAATTGCGCACCTGAGAATCTCGCGATCCCGGGTTCACGCTTCGCGTGCCCCGGGATCACGCCAAAGCCTCAACTGATCGTCGCGCCGCCGTCGATCACCATGGTCTGCCCGGTCATGAAGTCGCCGGCCTTCGAGCCGAGGAACACCGCCGCGCCCGCGATCTCGTCTGGCATGCCGATGCGCAAGAGAGGCGAGCGCGAGGTCGAGGCTTTCAGATTCTCCGGATTGTCCCACAGCGCTTTCGCAAAGTCGGTCTTGATCAGGCCGGGCGCGATGCAGTTCACGCGGATATTGTGCTTGCCGTATTCGCAGGCGAGGTTGCGCGCGAGCTGCATGTCGGCGGCTTTCGAGATCGCGTAGGCACCGAGGATGGTCGAGCCCTTGAGGCCGCCGATCGACGAGACGATGATGATCGAGCCGTCCTTGCGCTCGATCATCTGCGGCACCACCATCGAGATCAGCCAATTGTTGGCGACGATGTTGTTGTCGAGGATTTTTCTGAACTGATCATCGGAGATGCCGGCGAGCGGACCGTAGTACGGGTTCGACGCCGCGTTGCAGACCAGCACGTCGATCTTGCCGAAAGCGCGGTTGCTCTCGTCGACGAGGTTTTGCAGATTCTCTTTCGAGGAGATGTTGGCGGCGATCGCGACCGCGGTGCCCTTGCCGAATCTATCGTTGATGCTATTGGCCACCTGCTCGCAAACGTCGGCCTTGCGCGAGGAGATCACCACCTTAGCGCCGTGCTCGGCCATACGCTCGGCGATCGCGAGCCCGATGCCGCGGGTCGAGCCGGTGATGACGGCAACTTTCCCCTTCATGTCGAACAAGGTCATGTTTCTCTCCCAGAGTATGATTTGACTTGGCTTTGAACCTTACGCCGCAGCCGCGCGGCCGGACAACGGCTCACGCAAGCTTCTTGACTTCCGGTCCCGCAGGCTGGTGCATCGCTGCGTGCGCAGCATCGGCGATCCACGGCTGCTGGTTCACCATCGGCAACCGCCAGACCGTGCGCTTGGGGCTTGCGAAATGATCGAGCCGCGTCACCGAGCAATTGTCGATATCGAATGCGAGCCCCTGCTCCGGCAAGCCGCCGAGCGCAAGGCCTACGGCCGCCTTGATGGTGCCACCATGCGCGACCGCGATGATGTCCTGCCCGGCCGCTTCCACATTGATCCGTTCGATGGTGCGCCGCGTGCGATTATAGAGGTCCATGAAACTTTCGCCGCCGGGCGCGGGCTCGTTGATGTCGGCGAACCAGCTGGCGCCGACGGGGCGGCTCGCGATGAACTCGGCGCGGTTCATGCCCTGCCAGCGGCCGAGATTCTGCTCGGCGAGATCCGCTTCCCATTTCATCGACGCAGGCCGTGGAAAGCCTGTTGCCCAGATCGCCTCGGCCGTCTGATGTGTGCGCATTAGATTGCTCGAATACCAGACTGCGTTGCGTGGCAGCACCTTGGCAACAGCGTTGAACACATAGGTGTCGCTGATGTCGCAGGCGATGTCGGACTGGCCGTAGATGTTGCCGCCGTCATCGCGCACCGGCGCGTGCCGGACCCACCACCACCGTGTCGTGACCACATTCGGCTTGTCTGCGCCTGCCATCGAAACCCTTCCATCCCGCGTGATGTCGCTGTACGTCAGTAGCGAACGTGTCTCAAGACACTTTGCCGTTTGAAATGTTGTTTGAAATTCCGTCGCGCGGCAAGGGCCGCGTGCGAGCCAAAGGGAGAAGCGCATGGGCCGCTTGCAAGGCAAATCCGTCATCATCACCGGCGCCGGCAGCGGCATCGGCCGCGCCGCTGCGCTGCTTTTCACCAGGGAAGGCGCAAAGCTCATCGCCGTCGATCGCACCGAAGCGGTGAAGGAGACCGTCGAGGAGATCAAGAACGCCGGTGGCATCGCGGAAGCCATGATCGCGGATGCCGGCTCCGAGACGGACGTCATCGCAATGATCGACAAGGCCGTGAAGGCGCATGGCCGGCTCGACGTGATCTGGGCCAATGCCGGCATCTCGGGCGGGCTCATCCCGCTCGCCGAGCAGACGGTGGAGCACTGGCAGGAGATTTTGCGCGTCAACCTCATCGGGCCGTTCCTCGCGGTGAAATACGCGATGCCGCACATGGTCAAGCAACAGTCCGGCGCGATCGTGCTGACGGCGTCCGTCGCCGGCCTCAAGGCCGGCGCCAGCGGACATCCCTATGCGGCGAGCAAGGCGGGCGTGATCAGCCTGGTGCAGACCACAGCCTATTCGCTCACCGGCACCGGCGTGCGCATCAACGCGGTGTGCCCCGGCCTGATCGAGACCGGCATGACCAAACCGATCTTCGACCGCGCCAAGGAGCGCGGCACTCAAGACAAGATCGGCCAGCTCAACCCGCTCAAGCGCCCCGGCCAGCCGCACGAGCTCGCGGCGATGGGACTGTTTTTGGCCAGCGACGAGGCCTCGTACGTGAATGGTCAGGCATTCCCCGTCGACGGCGGCCTGACGGCATCGATGCCGTATACGGGCAAGCCGGTTTAACTGAAGGTCTCGTGTCCCGGACGCGACGCAGCGCGCAAGCGATGTGGCGCAGAGCCGGGACCCAGCAGGCCACCGCACTAGCGGATGGGCCCCGGCTCGGCAGCGCACCGCTGAAGAAGCGCTGCGCTGCGTCCAGGGCACGAGCGGAGAGTTTTGTCGCGCGCCTGTATCAACATCGTCATTGCGAGCGCAGCGAAGCAATCCAGAATCTATCCGCGGATACATTTTTGGATTGCTTCGCTGCGCTCGCAATGACGGAGTGTGGGGTGATGGCATCGCGCTTTCAATTCGCTTTCAATTGCAGACACACCTTCGCATCTTCGCGGCTTGTTCGCCCGAGCTCTGCTTCGATGCCTTGCCCTCATCATGAAAGAGGGCGCAGGGAAGACCGGGAGCCGGTTGGCTCCCATGGGCCGCCATGCCAAGAGCAGATTGCGTGTGCTTCATGCATAGCGGACAACAGGGCAACCGGAGACATCCCGGCCTTCCCTGCGCGGATGGTTGGAACGGCTTATGTCGCGCTCTTGTGTCTGGGAAATCTGCCAGAATGTGCAAACGGGCGGTTCTCGCAAAACCGCCCGTTGCTGGATCTGAGCCCGGTCGCGCTCAAAGGCCGTGA
>NZ_JADPKU010000060.1:0-1196 GCF_023074095.1 Bradyrhizobium sp. 137 | reverse complement strand
CAGGGGAATCGCATGTGAGCGTTCTCTGTAAGGCATTGCGAATTGGGCAGAAATCGATTCTGAAGGTGGCTCCTGAGTTGGAAGGAGCGGCCGATGGATCGATTCTCGGAGTGCTTCGAAGATCTGCCCGACCCGCGGGCGGACAATGCGCTGCATGATCTGACAGAGCTTTTGTTCATTGCGCTGATGGCGACGTTGTGCGGAGCGACGAGTTGCACAGACATGGCGCTGTTTGCACGGCTGAAGGCCTATCTTTGGCAGGACGTGCTGGTGCTCAAGCATGGGCTGCCGAGCCACGACACGTTCAGTCGTGTGTTCCGCATGCTCGATCCAAAGGCGTTCGAGACGGCGTTCCGGCGCTTTATGGAAGCCTTCGCCGAAGGCGCGAAGATCGCACGGCCGCAAGGCGTGATCGCCCTGGATGGCAAGGCGCTGCGGCGTGGCTACGAGCGCGGCAAAAGCCACATGCCGCCGGTCATGGTGACGGCGTGGGCGGCTCAGACACGCATGGCACTGGCCAATGTTCTGGCGCCGAACAACAACGAAGCCGCCGGTGCCTTGCAATTGCTCGAACTTCTGCAACTCAAGGGGTGCATCGTGACGGCCGATGCGCTGCACTGTCATCGCGAAATGGCCAAGCAGATCGTGGCGCGGGGCGGCGATTACGTGCTGGCGGTCAAGGACAACCAACCCGCTCTGCTGGCCGACGCCAAGGCGGCGATTGCTGCAGCGGCGCGCAAGGGCAAGAAGCCGGTTACGACCACCGATGCAGACCATGGGCGCAAGGAAAAGCGCAGTGCGCTTGTCGTGCCGGTCAAGGACATGGAGAAGACGCACAACTTCCCTGGCCTCACAGCCGTCGCGCGGATCCGCAGCAAGCGCGGCAAGGATAAAACCGTCGAGCGCTACTTCCTGATGAGCCAAAATTACAGCCGCACGGAGGTTCTGCGCATCGTTCGCACCCATTGGACCATCGAAAATGGCCTGCACTGGCCGCTCGACGTCATCCTCGACGAGGATCTGGCCCGCAACCGCAAAGACAACGGCCCGGCCAACCTTGCCGTACTCAGAAGACTTGCCCTCAACGTGGCCAGGGCTCACCCTGACACCACCATCTCCTTGCGCCTCAAGCTCAAGCGCGCCGGGTGGAACGATGCCTTTCTTTTTGAGCTCCTCGGCCACATGCGATAGCCCTG
>NZ_JADPKU010000011.1:0-125751 GCF_023074095.1 Bradyrhizobium sp. 137 | reverse complement strand
GTCAGCCCTCCAAGAGCCGACCACCCATGAATCATTGAAAAATCGATTCGGGAATCCTAAAAATTCAGAGGAATCCGACAATCTGCCAAAGTAGTGCTAATCTCATCGCGCTTTGGGGAAAGCGGCGAGCGAGAAGATCATCTTCCCTCGGGAAAATATTCAGATCTCTATTTCTGCAATCACCGGCAAATGGTCTGAATAGGCTCCTGCCTCCCGGTCGGTCCACACTTTCCCGAACCGGGCGTCGGGCGTCGCATAGATTCTATCAAGGCGTAGAACGGGCAAGCGCGCCGGGAAAGTCCGCAAGCGTGTCCGGTTTGGGCAAACCTGCGCGAGCACACGCCGCACCGATTTGACCCAAAACCAGTCATTGAAGTCGCCGAGAACGACGGTCTTTCCGGGCTTCACAAGGCTGACCAGGGCCTGAGCTTGCGCATACCGCTCATGGATACTCAAGCCGAGATGAGTAGCCACCACGCGCACATGGCCGACAGGTGTCAGCAGTCCCGTGGCAATCGCCCTACGGGGCTCCCGCTCCCGATACGACACGTCGACGATCTCGGGCACCCCGGAGAATGGAAAGCGGCTTAGGAGCATCTGACCGTAGTCGCCATCCTCGGTGACGATCGACTTGGCGTGAACGCGGTGATCGCCGACAACACTTGCCAACTTCGCGAATGGATTGTCTGACCGCGATCGCGAATCCACCTCCTGAAGCGCGACGACATCGGGGGCCCACCGGCGAACGATCGAGCAAACACCCTCCAAATCGAACTTCGTATTGAGATTGAACGTGCCATGCACATTCCATGTCATGAAACGCATCGCCGCCATCAGCGCCTCCCGGCGAGCCAGGTCGCGACGAATTGTGCGCCTACGCAGATTCCGAGCCAGCTCAAAAACGCCAAGACCAATAGCAATATGTTGCTCCAGGAAGCATCCCTGGCCAAATCTGCGATTTGAGCCCCCAGAACTGCCATGGCGAGAATACCGGGCATCATGCCCAGCAGAGTTCCAACCATGAAGTCGCGGAGAGGCAGCGTGCTCGCACCAGCCACGACATTCACCACCGAGAACGGTGCTATCGGAATCATCCGGATGACGACGACAGCCAGAATACCCTTGCCTAAGACGCGTTCCTGGATGCGCGCTGCACGTCGTCCGAGTAAACGCTGGAGTCGCTGTCGTCCGAGTGCCCGCCCGAGCGCAAAAAGCACGAGGGCGCTGAGCAAGACGCCGGCCATTGCGGTAATGAACCCTAGCCAGGGCCCAAGCGCGGCAGCAGTTGCTGCAATGAGTACGAGAACCGGAAACACGACCAGCCCGCCGACGACGAAAGCTGCGATCGCGAATGGCGGCCCCCAGATAGACTGCGAGTAGGCAGACAGGAACGTTGAAATACGACCCGCGTCGGCGAAATCGCTCAAAGACGTGTACGACCAAGCCATCGCCAATCCAAAAAGCGCCACGGCTATCGATACGATCCCTATTAGAGTCTTCGTGCTCCACATGCGAGATGCCGCCCGCTCGAGATGGAGAGGCCGCTCAGGGTCGGCCACCGGCTGAACCATTGTGGCCAGAGTACTGGTCAGAACCGAGGACTCCACTTCCCGCAGCGCCTTCGCCCCATCAGCTCTCGACACGTCGTCCAGGAGCGCAAAAAGACGATCCTCATTTCGCGTTATGGTCTGTTCGTCGAGATCGCAGAAATGGGCAATCAGGCGACGGCGGACCGAAGCGATGAAGTTTCTATGCTCGTCGGATGCAGCTTCAAAAATAAGGTCACACTCACTATCGGCACCCATCGACCGATTGTTCAGGTTAGCCGAGCCGATTCTCAAGATCCGATCGTCGACGGTCATGAGCTTGCTGTGCACCATCACGGCAGCTTCGGTATCCCCGCTGGGTGAGACCGGGTAGACGAAGCGGATACGATCTGCCACTCCGGCCTCATTGAAGCAGTCGATGAAGGCACCACGGCCGTTTTGCATGGCTTGGGATTCTACCCAGGACGAATGCAGTTTGGGAGTGACAACGAGAACCCGAAGCGAAGGCGCGCGAAGCATCTGCTCGGCCAATTCCCGCGCTATCTTGATAGCGCTGGTAAACTGGTTTTCGATGTAAACGAAGCTCGTCGCTGACCGGATCGCTGCAACCAGTGAGCGCTCGACCTCCTTGATCCTCGAACCTGCAGGACACACGATCTCTGTCCTGGCGATACCCACCGGCACGTGCTCCGCCTCAACCGGCACATTCGCCGGCCACCGAATGCTCTTCAGCGCGCGCCGAGGATGAACCTGTTGACCTGCCGCACGCCAGCGTTCCTCCGCGAGGTCGGCTAGCCATGCCGCAGCATGCCCGTCGACCATGCATTGAACATCATGAAACGGTGGGTATGGCTTACCCGCAGGGTCGCAGCGCAACGCGTGATCGGCGCGATGGTCGCTCGTGTCCCAGCGCCTGATCGTCAGGTCGAGCCCGCCAACGAACGCCAATGAACCGTCGACACAGACGATCTTCTGGTGTTGGGCGGAACCAAACGGAAGTGTGGAATCCAGATGAAATCGGACGCGGCCACATGTTCCGGCGGTGAATTTTGCCGCGGAATTCCATTCCCTTTCGGACGCGTAAAACGAGACGAAGTCCCAGATCAGAATATTAATCCACAGGGCGGGACGGCGTTGAACGAGCGCGCGGAGGAATGGGCCAAGCTGTTCCGGCAGACCATCATCCGCTCGTCCGGAAGCTCCGACCAGCCTGGTCTCACTATGGATATCCCATCCGATCACATAAACTTGGTCTTGCGCCTCCAGCAGCGCATCCCGCAGGGCCGCGAAATAAGCGGCAGCATCATTCAGAACCGCGACGCGGCGCGCTTCGCACCGCCGCCAGACGGTATTGCCGGGGATCAGGGTCGATGAACTCTGAAGCAGGTGGACCTCGCAAGTCGCGTTCGTGTCTAAAACGCTGTGAATGCTCAACGGGTTCCGCGTCCTCGGAGACGGGCTACGCTTCGGTGTGAGAATGCCGAACCACAGAGCTTACGCGGCACAAGCGCACTTGCGTTATTTGGTTCGGACAGTCTTTGCGCCGGCGCCCCTCAAGACGTCTGCGATCTTTTCAGGGGCATCGCCGTGGAAATCCACGGAGACCTCGATCAGACCTTCCAACTTCTGGTGACCTTCCGGCGCGGGCGCGGATTTGACGTCAGCACCGGCCGGATGTGTCCCCGCCGTGTTCGCGCCGCCGGCCGGTTGGACGAAGACGTCGCTTCGGGATACGCCGCATTCCTGGACGACGTGCTCAATGGCAAGCTCGGCGCTGCGGCGAGTGTCGAATTCTCCGATGATTGTGCTTTCCAAGACATCTCTCCGTAGGTGGACGAGAGTGCGTACAACAGGCCAGCACTGGCCAAGTTCCAGATGCTGGCGACCTGCATCTCAAATGCGTGGAGGGTGAATCTGGACCACGCGCCGGGGGTTCAGAACCGGACTATCCCGAGCAGGAAGAGGAGCGCGAGAGTGATCAAGCCGGAGATCAGCAACGAGCCGAGACACCCGAGCCGGTTCGAGAAAAAGAAGAACATGCCTGGCCCGCTGTGAAGCTTCCTGCCAGGCTAATTTTTCAAGTTCGACAGCGTTCCGGATGCGCTCTCGTTCGTCCTGATTGTCGAGCGGCTCCCATCTACAGACGGCGATGGGACTGGTGCTTCTAGAAGCGACGGATAAGAACCAATCTTTGAGCGAGACGTTGAATCCACGATGTCCGACGCTTTTGACTATTTCCGAGCGCACGCGGTTCGAGCCCTTTGCAAGGCCCGGACGATGCCCCGCGGGCGAATGAAGCATCTCCAAATCATGGTAGCCCGGATCTACCACCTGCTCACCAAGGAGGCCGCGTACGGGCCAAACCTGCAGCATCTGGACGACTTCCGGGCAGCCCAAAAGCTTGAGAGGTCAATCGATTGAAGGCCTGGAGCGAGGTGAGTGGCGGTCGCTGACACCCCAAGGGTGACTGAACTCCTGAGGGAATACGCGCAGCGAACGGCGCTGCGTGGAGGCAACCCCTATCGTGCGAAGGCGTATGCCAACGCCGCCGATAATCTTGCCGCGCTCGTCGTCCCGCTCCACGTGCTGATCGAGGAAGACCGCCTCACCGAGATTCCCGGGGTCGGCGAAGCCATCGCGGACATTATCACCAAGCTGTATCGCACGGGGACTCATCCGAGCCTTGAGAAGCTGCGCAAGGAAATTCCCGCGGGGGTCCTGGAACTGCTGACGGTGCCGGGCTTAAGGCCTGAGAAGGTGCTCAAGCTCTACAAGGATCTCGGGATCACCTCCCTGTCCGAATTGGAAACGGCAGCCGAGCAAGACCGCATCAAGAAGGCCAAGGGGCTTGGGGCCGCGCTGCAGACCAAGATCGTGGAGAACCTTGCGATCGCCAAAAGCGGCAAGGGTCGCCTGCACCTGCATCGCGCCGCGGCCCTGCTCGAGCATGCAACGGACTCGCTGCGGAAAGCGCGGCCCGAGCTCAGACGGCTCACGATCGCCGGCGACTTCAGGCGCGGTTGCGAACTCGTCGCCGACTTCGCGATCGTCGCCGAGGCCGCCGGGAGCGGCAGCGTCATCGAATCAGGCGGGCTGCAAGTCCACCTCGCCGATCGCAAGCATTTTGGCGCCGCCCTGCTCCACGCGACAGGCTCACCTGTTCATCTGGATCAGCTTCGGGCGCTCGCGGACAAGAAAGGAATGCGCCTCGAGCCGGACGGGCTGCACAAGGGGCGGAGCGTTGTCGCAGAGACCGAGGAAGACATCTACCGGGCGCTCGGCCTTCCCTTCATCGCGCCCGAACTGCGCGAGGGCCGCGGCGAGATCGAGCGGGCGCTGAAGAAAAAGCTGCCGAGGCTCGTCACCGACCAGGACCTGCGCGGCATCCTGCACTGCCACACTCGACGCCTCGGATGGGACTGAGACGCTCGAGAGCATGGCCAAGGCCACGCTGAAGCGCGGCTTCGAATATTTCGGTGTCGCCGACCACTCGCAGTCGGCGCACTACGCCGGGGGTCTCTCGCTCGAGCAGATCAAGGAGCAGCATCGGCAGGCCGAGCGGCTCAATAGAAAGTTTGGCAAGGACTTTCGGATCCTGAGGGGCATTGAGTCCGACATCCTGGCGGACGGATCGCTGGACTATCCGGACGAGGTGCTCGACGGCTTCGATTTCGTGGTCGCCAGCATCCACGGGCGTTTCAGGCTGGATCGGAAGGCACAGACCGAACGCCTGCTGCGGGCTGTCGCCAATCCCTACACCACCATCGTCGGCCACATGACCGGCCGCCAGCTTCAGCGCCGTCCAGGCTACGAGATCGATGTCGAGAAGGTGCTGCGCGCCTGCGCCAAGCACGACGTCGCAATCGAGATCAACGCTCATCCCTGGCGGCTCGATCTGGACTGGCGCTGGCATCAGGCTGCGCTCGAATATGGCTGCATGTTGAGCATCAATCCGGACGCGCACTCGATCGCCGAGCTCGATCACATGCATTGGGGCGTCGAGATGGCGCGAAAAGGCGGCGTCCCCGCAGAGCGGGTGCTGAACGCAATGCCGCTCGCCGATATCGAGCGATACCTGCGCCACAGGCGTCGCTCGTTTGCACGTGCAGCTTGAGACACCTGGTCCTTCAACGAAGGCTCGCCGGTCCAGGCGCAGCCGTTTGCGCGAGAAAGAACGACCCCAGGCCTGGATCAAGGACCCAGGGCTGGGGCCGCTCGGGCTACGGTTAGATAGCCTGATGCGCCTAAGCGCATGCGGATCAAAGTACGTGGGCCGCAAGCGTTCCTATTTTGCAACGGCCTCCACCGGAGCTAAAGCGCAATGCGATTGGCAATAATCGTCATCGCGCTTGACGTTGTGTTTGAGCCTGATCTTTGCCGAAAACCGCTTCACACTTTTCCGGATCATGCTCAGGAACGCTTGCCGAGCTTTCGCGTCTTCTGAAAAATGAGACGTGCCCATGCCTCCAGCCACGCCCCCGAGCCGAACCCTGTTCCGCTGCCCCAAATGCCGCGAACCGCTCAGTCTGGCGGAGAAGCTATGGGACATGAAGGCAGCCCGCTTCATCCGGGTGTATCAATGCCGGTGCGGTGAACTGCTCTGGGATGATCAATCGTCCGCGCAACACAGCTAAGGCACACCAGGCCCCCCCCGCCTGGAGTTGCTACCGATCTCGAGCGGCGCAGCGAGTCCGACAAGATTTCGTGTCGCTTCAACTCATCCGCGATTGCGCCCTCAATGTCGAGCTCAGCTGAGCGCGGTAACGAACCGCATCTAAGCGGTTGATTTTATTGGATTGTGGCGGAAGGGGTGGGATTCGAACCCACGGTACCCTTGCGGGCACGCCGGTTTTCAAGACCGGTGCCTTAAACCACTCGGCCACCCTTCCAGACTGGAAATTGTTTAGCTTTTCGTCGCTTCGGTTCGCTTGTTTATGGCGGCTCGCATGGCAACGTCAACAGCCGCGGCCGCTTCGCCCTGCATGTTCGGCATCAGATGGTTCTCCATCGTGATCGCGATTTGAGGAATGGCCTAGCCGCTCCTGCACGATCTTGGGATGAATATTCGGCCAGCATATGGCTGACGTGGCTGTTGCTAACCGAATGCGTCTGATCGGCGCACCGTGGGTGCTCCACCGGTGGGCCCGGCATCGCGCCGACCGCCAGGGAAATCGCAGGCTAAGCCGCTGATGTGACTCCGCTTTGGTCCGAAATCCCGGCAGAGGATTCGCGACTCGGATCCTGGCCCGCCGGTTCACCCTCGCGGGGTCTTCACGACGCCTGTCAGCCTAATGAACGGTTAACGAAGAACCAATAGAATATTCCGCCGTTGACTTGTACCCCCACCCGAGACGAGGTGGGTTTAGGACATGCCGATAATGGCGGACCTCAAAAAAAGATTGGACAAACTCCGCGCCGATGCCGCGGATTTGGCCCTTATGAGCAGGCGGGCAAGCGATCCGCAAAAGCGCGAACTCTTCGGACGCTTGGCAGATGAGCTTGCAATAGAAGCTCTTGAACTCGAGCAGGTGGTGAAGCAACAAGGTAGGCAATCAGCTTCCAGCGACATGGACAGAGTTGTGAGCTTCCGGACGCGCCTGGAGAGGAACTGAGCACCATTGTCGAGATTCCCGGCTCGCAACGTGAGAGCGGACGAAGCGAGCAAAAATGATGAGTGAGCGAAGCAAGGCCAACTCGGCTGGCCTAGGAACGTGCCTAGCGATCAGCGTTCATTTTCCAGGCCGAAGCACAGACTGCTATTGCCCTGTGGTCTCTAGGCGCCCCTAGCGTTCGGCATGGCTGCGCTGGTTTCTTCTTCACTTGCTGAAGAGCGCCGCCTCGGTCGGCGGCCGCTCAATGGTCCCCCAGCGCGGCCGGTCGCAGGGGCCCGGTTGGTCGTATGGGGCCCGAAAGCTTCCCGAGCGGACCCTTTTCCCATGACGAGATCGCCGCTCCTAGGAGCTTAATTCCTACCGACCATTTTCAGAGTAAATTTCAAGACCGGTGCCTTAAACTACTCGGCCACCCTTCCAAGCCTGGAACGGGTGTCGCTTAACGCGTCGACCGCGCAAGGCAACGCGAAGTTCGCACTCTCGCCTCAACCTCTTCAGCCCCGCCCTTTGTCAGGCGAGTGTCAGCCTGTTCCTCTAGCTTGGCGGCAGGTTCGGCGCCGCCACGCGCCGACGTCTCGGCAATCCCAGATACCGGCGACATCTCCCAGGGCGTTGCCGGTTGCGAGGTCCGGTTGGATTCGTCTCCATATCCGGGCCTCGCTTGCTGATGCGCAAAAGAAAGCGGCGCCCCGCAAGGAGCGCCGCGCGAGACTGTCTTCATTGCGTCAGCTCAGTACCCGCAGGACGCGCAGCCCATCTGCACGGGCGCGTAATACGAATAGCCCGGCGACACCATCTCGACGCGCTGGCGCGTGGCATATTGCGGGGGGATGCGCTCGTACTGGACGCTGGGCGGCGCCACCATCACGGTCTGCGGCACCATTACGGTGCGGTACTGCGCCGGCGTGCGATGCGCGACCACAGAACCGGGAGACACCATCACGGTTTCGTCGACAGCGCGGTATTGCGGCGCGACGTATTGCTGCTGGTAGCAGGTCGTGCACGGCGGCGGCGCATAGCAATTGTAGCAGCCGGCGGAGGCTGCGCCCATCATGGAAATCGCGGCGACGGCGGTAGAGAAAACGACGGCGAGAGTACGAGACATTGCGTGGTGCCCCAGTTGCCCGAAATGGATTTGCGAAGGTCGCTAGCAGTATACGACGCAAAATCCTGGGCTGCCGAACTTCGTCGGGGCATCCTTAATGCGAACAGCCAGTCGCAGCCGACAGGTAAGAACTCATTGACCACGCGCATCAACACGCGACGTGCGTTTGGCGTTCATCCGCCTCCGCTCGAGCTTCACCGCCTCGCTGCTCTTTCCAAAAACTCCAGCAGCGAGGGATCGGTCTCCTCGAATTCGACAAAGCGGCGGCGCAGTTCGTCTGCGACTTCTGCCGTGGCATCTCGCGACCATCCTTCCGCGGTATTGAAAGCCACGACACGTACCGGATGGAGATATTGCCCCTCGACGAGATTCCTGAGCAGGGTCGCCCGATTGGCGTCCTCCTCAGCCGTCTCACACCAGGCGCGGCCCAGCCGCCGGCCGAAATCATCGAGCACGAGATAGACGTCCCGGTCTGTCGCAATGTGCGGCACGAGCGATGGAGAGTGACTCATGGCTTACCCCGCTACTGGCAATCCGGACCGTTGCGGAGGATACGGCGTCCGCCCGGCCGGATTCGGAAAAATGGATTTCGGCTATTTTCTTAGGATGGCGCGATTAAATCACAAACAAAGTACAAATAAATAAAAATTAAATGGCAAAATGGGCGCAAAGACACTAAATTCACAGGGGCCTGGCGGGCGAGCCCGCACGTTGGGCGCCCACTTCGCAAAACGGCTCCCGCCTCCACCCCCAAAAGCCCACACCCCAGGAGGCGGGGCCGTTTCTTTTGCGACCGCTTGTCCCGGCTCTGTCCTGCAACAGTGCGCCCGCCCGCTCGCGCGGAGACCGCGGGTCATTCCGGAAGAATCCGCCCAGCCTGTGGCGCGTCGATCAGGCGCTATCTCGAACGCCGCTTCACCTCGCGCACGGCGCCGCGCGCGGCGCTGGTGGTGAGCGCGGCGTAAGCCTGCAGCGCGGTCGAGACATTGCGCTTGCGGTTCTGCGGCTGCCAGGCGGCATCGCCCTTCGCCTCCTCCGCGGCGCGGCGCTTGGCCAGCTCCTCGTCGGAGACCTCCAGGCTGATGCTGCGGTTGGGGATGTCGATGGCGATACGATCGCCGTCGCGCACGAGACCGATATTGCCGCCTTCGGCCGCTTCCGGCGACAGATGGCCGATCGACAGGCCGGACGAGCCGCCGGAGAAGCGGCCGTCGGTGACGAGCGCGCAGGCTTTGCCGAGGCCCATCGATTTCAGATAGCTGGTCGGATAGAGCATCTCCTGCATGCCGGGGCCGCCGCGCGGGCCCTCATAGCGCACGACGACGACGTCACCCGCGACGACCTTACCGCCCAGGATGCCCTCCACCGCTGCGTCCTGGCTTTCGAACACGCGCGCGGGGCCGGAGAATTTCAGGATCGAGGCGTCGACGCCGGCGGTCTTCACGATACAGCCGTCCTGCGCGAGATTGCCGTAAAGCACGGCGAGGCCGCCGTCCTTGCTGAAAGCGTGCTCGAGGTCGCGCACGACGCCCTTCTCGCGGTCGGCATCGAGCTCGTCGTAGCGGCGCTCCTGGCTGAAGGCGACCTGGGTCGGGATGCCGCCGGGCGAGGCCCGATAGAAGGTGCGCACCGCCTCGCTCTTGCTGCGCTTGATGTCCCAGCGCTCCAACGCATCGTTCATGGTCGGGGCGTGCACGGTCGAGACCGAGGTGTCGATCAGCCCGGCGCGGTCGAGCTCGCCGAGAATGCCCATGATGCCGCCGGCGCGGTGCACGTCCTCGACATGCACGTCGGCGACGGATGGTGCGACCTTGCACAGCACGGGCACACGACGCGAGAGCCGGTCGATGTCGCGCATGGTAAACTCGACCTGCCCTTCATGGGCAGCGGCGAGCAGATGCAGCACGGTGTTGGTCGAGCCGCCCATCGCGATGTCGAGAGTCATGGCGTTCTCGAACGCCCTAGAGTTGGCGATGTTGCGCGGCAGCACGCTGGCATCGTCCTGCTCGTAATAGCGGCGGACGAGGTCGACGATGGTGTGGCCGGCTTCGACGAACAGGCGCCTGCGGTCGGCGTGGGTTGCGACCACCGAACCGTTGCCGGGCAGCGCGAGGCCAAGCGCCTCGGTCAGGCAGTTCATGGAATTGGCGGTGAACATGCCCGAGCAGGAGCCGCAGGTCGGGCACGCCGAGCGCTCGATCACCTTGACGTCCTCATCGCTGACCTTGGAATCGGCCGCGGCCACCATGGCATCAATGAGGTCGACGGCTTTGGTCTTGCCCTGAAGCTTGACCTTGCCGGCCTCCATCGGTCCGCCCGAGACGAACACGGCGGGGATGTTGAGCCGCAGCGCGGCCATCAGCATGCCGGGCGTGATCTTGTCGCAATTGGAGATGCAGACGAGACCGTCGGCGCAATGCGCGTTGGCCATGTACTCGACGCTGTCGGCGATCAATTCGCGCGACGGCAGGCTGTAGAGCATGCCGTCATGACCCATGGCGATGCCGTCATCGACCGCGATGGTGTTGAACTCCTTGGCGACGCCGCCGGCCTGCTCGATCTCGCGGGCCACGAGCTGGCCGAGGTCCTTCAGATGGACGTGGCCGGGCACGAATTGGGTGAAGGAGTTGACGACGGCGATGATCGGCTTGCCGAAATCGGCATCCTTCATGCCCGTCGCGCGCCAGAGGCCGCGGGCGCCCGCCATGTTGCGGCCGTGGGTGGTGGTGCGGGAGCGATAGGCTGGCATGGCGGTTTCCGTCCTCGGGTTGGCTTGGAGCCGGGCGGAAAAATGGAAGCCGCCTCAGAGCTTTCCGGCCGGATAGCGCACGCGGGGAACGCGCGCAACGGGAACTTGGTCCGGACAGGGCTCCCCTGCTCCCGGCGCGGCCTCTCGCGAACGTTCCCCAGCGCGAGGTTGTGCAAACGCCGCCTGCAGAACCGCGAGTCGAGAAGTCGAGGCCCTATTGCAAGGTCGGATCGAGCCGGTCGCGTAACCAGTCGCCGATCACAGAGACGGCCAACGTCGTGACCACGATCGTGGTGGCCGGCGCCAGCATGATCCAGGGCGCCCGGGTCAGGTATTCGCGGCCATAGCCGACCATGTTGCCGAGGCTGGTCATCGGCGGCTGCACGCCGAGGCCGAGGAACGACAGGCCGGATTCCATCAGGATCACCTCGGGAAAGACCAGCGTGGTCGAGACGATCAGGGTCGAGGCGATGTTGGGCAGGATGTGCCGGAGGTAGATCCGCGACGGCGCCGCCCCTAACTGGCGGACGGCGGCGGCATACCCTTGCGCATTGGCGGAGATGGCGAGGCCCCGCGCGATGCGGGCGTAGCGCTCCCAGCCGAACAGTCCCATCAGAGCGATGAGCAGCGGCAGCGAATTGCCGAAGAAGGCGAGCACCGCGAGCGCCATGATCAGGAAGGGCATGCTGGCCTGGAAGTCGGTCAGCATCAGCACGAGCTGTTCGATGGCCCCGCGGAAATGCGCGGCGAGGAAGCCGAGCGTGGTGCCGACCAGCGCCGAGATCGCGGTGGCGCCGAACGCGATCAGCAGTGAGATGCGGATGGAGACGAGGAGCCGCGACAGCACGTCGCGGCCGAGCTCGTCGGTACCGAGCCAATGCGCGGCATTGCCGGGAGCCGCCAGGCGATTGCGCAGGTCGAGCTGGGTGAAGCCGTAGGGCGCGATCTTCTCGGCGAACGCGGCGATCAGCAGCATGGCGATGATCCAGGTGATCGCGAGCGCGACCGAGACCGGGATCGCCGCCAGGCTGATGCGGCGGCGGAGGCTAGATTCTAGTTTTGACGCGTTTCTTTTGCGCGAACCGGAATCCACTTCGCTTGAAAACGCTTTGGCATCCTTCAGCGTCGCGTCGGTCATGCATGCGCCCCTTTGGCGCGCAGGCGCGGATCGAGGAAGCCGTAGAGGAAGTCGACGACCAGATTGGACGTCACCATGGTCATCGCGACCAGCAGCAAGATGCATTGCACCACGGCGAGGTCGCGGTTGGCGACGGCGACCACGAGCAGGCGCCCTACTCCCGGCCAGGCAAACACGCTCTCTACGACGACCGCGCCGGCGATCAGCGTTCCCACCATGAAGCCCAGAATGGTGACCGTCGGGATCGCGGCGTTCGGCAGCGCATGCGACGTCACCACCTGGCGCCAGGACACGCCCTTGGCGGAAGCCGTGCGAATATAGGGCTGGCCCAGCACCTCCAGCATCGCGCTGCGGGTGAAGCGCGCCAGCACCGCGGCGCCACCGAGGCCGAGCGTCGCAATGGGCAGGATCGCGTGCCGCCAGCTCTCCTGGCCGCCCGATGGCAGCCAGCCGAGCTGAACCGCGAATACCAACACCAGCACCAGCGCGAGCACGAAGCTCGGGACGGTGAAGCCGGCGACCGCCGTCATCATCACGGCGCGGTCGATTCCCGAGCCGCGATGCAGCGCGGCGTAGATCCCTGCGGGAATGCCGAGCGCGACCTTGAAGAAGAACGCCGGCAGGGTCAGCGCCAGCGTCGCCGGGATGCGTTCCAGCACCAGCTCGATCGCGGGCCGGCCGTCGCGCATGGAGCGGCCAAGCTCGCCCTTGGCGATGGCGCCAAAATAATCGAAGTACTGGGCCCAGATCGGATCATCGAGACTCCACGCCTTGCGGAATGCTGCGAGCACCTCCGGCGGCGCCTCCGGTCCCAAAATCATCAGCGCGGGATCGCCCGACAGACGCAGCACGACGAAGGCGAAGGTGACGACGAGGACGATCGTCAGAGCCGCGCGGCCGAGCCGGATGGCGAAAAAGTGGCCCATCACGCCGCGTCCCGCGTTTCGGCACCCGTGACCAGGTGGCAGGCGACTTGCCTGTTGCCGCCGATGCTTGAGAGTGCCGGCACCTCGCTTGCACAGCGCGCGATGGCGCGCGGGCAGCGCGGATGGAAAGTACAGCCTTGAGGGCGCGCCGCCGGGTTCGGCGGATCGCCAGCGAGCACGATGCGGCCCGCGCTGCGGCGGCCCGGTGCGGGCGAGGCCGAGACCAGCGCCTGCGTGTACGGATGCTCGGGCCGCGCAAACAGATCATCGGCGCTGCCGATCTCGACGATGCGGCCAAGATACATCACGGCAACGACATTGCTGATCTGCCTGACGACGCGGAGATCATGGCTGATGAACAGCAGCGTCAGCGACAGCTCGGCCTGGAGATCGGCGAGCAGGTTCACCACCTGCGCCTGGATCGAGACATCGAGCGCGCTGACCGGCTCGTCGCAGACCAGGAAATCCGGCTTGGTCGCCAGCGCCCGCGCGAGCACGATGCGCTGGCGTTGGCCGCCGGACAGCGCGCCCGGATAGCGCGCGCCATGTGCCGGCGTCAGCTCAACCGCGCGCAGCAATTCGCGAACGCGGTCTTCGCGCTCGGCGGGCATGCCGAGATCGTGGATGTCCAGGGGCTCGCGAATTTGCGCGGCGACTGGCAGCCGCCGGTCCAGCGCGCCCAGCGGATCCTGGAAGATCATCTGCATGCGTGCGCGCTGGGCGCGCCATGCAGCCGTTCCCAGCGGGGCCATCGGCTTGCCATCGAACCGCACCTCACCGCTGTCGGACGGCTCGAAGCCGAGCACGATGCGGCCCGTGGTCGATTTGCCCGAGCCGGACTCGCCGACCAAGCCCAGCGTCTCGCCCTTGGGAATGCTCAGCGACACGCCGTCGACAGCGTGAACGACGGTGCTGCGGCCGAACATTCCGGAGCGCATCGCGTAGCTGCGCGAAATCGCGGACACCTGGACGAACGGCGCGCTCATTCGGCGGCGATCCCGAGCAGCGCCCGGCGCGAAGCCTCGGCGCGGATGCAGGCGACGTTGCGGTCATGCGCGATCGGGGCCAGGCTCGGCGCGACAAGTCCGCAAGCTTCACTCGCCAGCGTGCAGCGTGGCGCGAAGGCGCAACCCTCAGGCATCCGCGCGGGATCGGGCACGGTGCCGGGAATGGCCGTCAGGCGCCGGCGCGCTCCATCGAGCGGCGGCAGCGCACCGATCAGGCCTTGCGCGTAAGGGTGCACGGGATCGGCGAAGAGCTGGTTGCTGGGTGCCTCCTCGACGATGCGGCCGGCATACATCACGGCGACACGATCGCAGTTCTCGGCGACGACCCCGAGATCGTGGCTGATCAGGACCATGGCCATGCCCATCTCGCGACGGACCGAGGAGAGCAGCTCCAGGATCTGGGCCTGAATGGTGGCATCGAGCGCGGTAGTCGGCTCGTCCGCGACCAGCAGGTCGGGATTTCCGGCGAGCGCCATTGCGATCATGATGCGCTGGACCTGGCCGCCGGAGAATTCGTGCGGATAGGCGGACAGCCGCCGGCCTGCGTCGGGAATCCCGACGAGATCGAGCAGCCGCCGCGCTTCCGCCTTCACCGCGTCGCCCGAGAGATCGCGATGCAACGCCAGCGCTTCGCAGAGCTGCCTGCGGATGGTCAGCACGGGGTTCAACGCGCTCGCCGGATCCTGGAAGATCATCGCGACCCGCCCGCCCCTGACATGGTCGAGGTCGGCCGCGGGCGCGCCGAGGATCTCGCGGTCGTCCAGCAGTACCGAGCCCGAGACCTTGGCATGGCGCGGCAGCAGGCCCAGGGCGGCAAGCCAGGTCACCGACTTGCCCGATCCGGACTCACCGACGAGCCCGAGGGCCTCGCCCTTCTGCAAGCTGACGTCGACGCCGCGCAGCACCTGCACGCCGTTGAAGGTGACGCGCAAGTTCCGGATGCTGACCAGCGGCGCCACGTCAGGCCTCGAAATTGCCGGCGCGGAAATCCATCGCGAAGGCGGGCGCTGCCTTCCACTTGATGGATTTCGGCTTGGCCGTGAAGGTCGCGTTCTGGTGTAGCACCGTATAGGCGGGGTCCTCGCGCTCGGCGATCTCCAGCATGCGGCGGAACGCCTTCTTGCGGGCTGGGCGATCGGTCGAGGTCTCCAGGAACTCCGATAGCTTGTTTAGCTCGACATTGGTCCACTCGCCGATCTGCTGCTGCTGGCCGTTCGGCCCGTGCTGGGCAACCAGCGACGACACCGGATCGTTGAAGGCGGCCGAGTTCGACCAGTCGCGCACCGCGCGGGTCGGCGCCCGCTCCATGATCTGGGACCAGTTCTCCTTGGTCTCGATCTGCACGTTGAGGCCGACCGACTTCCACATTTCGACCAGGATCTGCGCGGTCGCGACCTGGTTGGTGTAGTAATTGCTGAGCAGGCGATAGGGAATCGGATCGCCCTTGTAATTGGCCTGCTTCAACAGATCCTGCGCAAGCTTGGGATCATAGGCCGGCACGCTCCAGTCCGCGTTGAATATGTCGCCGTAGAATTCCCATTGCAGGCCCTTCGGCACGCGGGTGCGGCCGGCCCACAGGCTGTCGACGATGGCCTGGCGGTCGATTGCGTGAGTAAAGGCGCGCCTGACAAGCGGATTGGCGAGCTGGGCGTGGTTCTTGTCGAACACGGTCAGGCGATGATTGAGAATGGTGCCGCCCTGCACTTCGAACGCGGAATTCTTTTCGATGCCGGCGATCTGGTCCGGCGGGATGTCGCAGGCGAAGTGGTATTCGCCCGAGAGCAGGCCGTTGATGCGGCTCGCAACTTCCGGCACTTCGAGGAAGCGGATGCGCTTGAGCGGCGGGCGGCCGCCCCAATATTCGTCGTGCGCTTCCAGCACCAGCGACACGTCGGGCTTGAGCTCGACGACCTTGTAGGGACCGGTGGTGACGGGCTTGCGCGCCCAGTCGAGGTAGCTCGCGGCTTCTTCCCAGGCCCGGCGGTTCATGATGTCGGAGCCATAGCGCGACAGCCGGCCTTCGATGGTGACGTCGGGTGTGGCGTTGTAGAAGCGCACCGTGTACTTGTCCACGGCATCGACCCGGACGAGGTCCGGCCAGATGCGGCGGGCAACGGCCGGCACATCTGGCGGCAGCTCTTTGCCGGGACGCGGCGCCGGGATCTTCTCGAAAGCCTGGATGGTGGAGCGGCTCTTGGCTTCAGTCTCGCCGAACATGCGCTCGCGGCTGAAGGTGAAGACGACGTCTTCGGCAGTGAGCTCGTCGCCATTGTGGAATTTGACGCCCTGGCGCAGCTTCACTTCGACGGTCTGGTCGTCGATGCGGCGCCATTCGGTGGCAAGGCCGGGCACGGCCTCCAGGTTGCCGCGCCAGTTCTTGGAGATCAGGCCTTCCCAGATCGAGGAGAAGAACACGCGCTCGCCGACATTGGACTGCTCGCGCAGCACGTCGAGGACGTTCGAATTGGTCACCTTCTGCACGGCGATCGTGACCGACGGACGGTTGTCGCCTTGCGCGATGGCAAAGCGCGGCAAAAGGAGCGTGCTGGCGGCAGCGCCGCCGGATTTCAGAATGGTGCGACGGGTGAACTTGCTCATGATGTGACCCCTGCCCAGGATGATGCGATTATTCGGCCAGTCCGAGCGCAGCGAGATGGGCTGCGCCGGCGCGGACGTCGTCGTGGTTGCGAAGTTCGAGGATCAGCCGCGGGTTCGAGGTCAGCCGCCCAAGGGCGCGGAACACGGCGACCCACGGGATGTTGCCTTCGCCCGGCGCCCAGTGCCGGTCGGCAAAGCCGTCGGTATCCTGCAGGTGCACATGCGTCAGCATGTCGCCGGCGGTTTCGACGTAATAGTCGACCGGCGGTGCGCCGGTGGAGATGTGGGCGTAGTTGGCGTGCCCGGTGTCGAGCGAGACGCGGACCTTGCTGCTCTCCAGCGCCTTCGCAAGGCGGACGCGGTCGCGCGGATCCTTGTCCTCGATGTTCTCGATGACGATCTCGCAGCCGATGGTCTCGGCGCGCGCGATCACTTCGGCGAGCGTCGCCTTGACCCGCTCGACCAGATTGCCGCGGTTATCGGTGTAGAGATCAAGATTGTTGTGGTCCCAGGTGGTGAACGGCGAATAGATCACCATCTGGGTCGCGCCGAGGAACTCGGCTGCATCAAGACCCTGAAGCAGGCGTTTGGTGACGGCCTGGCGGATCATGGGATCGTGGCTGTCGATCTTGAAGCCCCAGAACGGGCCGTGAATGCCGAGCCGGCCCGTGTGGCCCGCAAGCATCTGCTTGATCTCGCCGGCAGTCGCGCGCCAGTCGCTATCGAGCAGATCCGCGCGGAAAAAATCCTGGATCTCGAGATCGCGCTGCCGTTCCAGAAGCCAGTCGCGATGCGCGGGGATCGACTTGATGGACAATGCGGCGCCCAGCACCGGCTTCGACATGGCTTGCTCCTTGGCCATCAGCGATGACGGGAACAGGGCTAGACCAGTTCAATGACAGGCCGGTGAAATGCGGGTTTCGCACCGCGGACCAGATGTGGACATCTGCTCGCATCGCATTCAGGCGGCAAGGATCGCGGCATGCGCGGACGAACGCGTCAATGTTCAAACGGCGCGGGCGTGTCCGTAGTGATCCGGAATGGAAGCCTAACCAACCTTCGCGTACATCGCGGGACATCGATCGGCGGCCACTTCCACGGGCATCACCCTCTGATCGCGCTACATGGGGTTGGGGGACCACATGGGGCGGGGGATTGAAGGCTGGGGCAAGGTGACGAGGTCCGGACTCCTAGGCACTCCGGACCTCGAAACTTTTCAGATTGAACGCGATGCGCGCCGTCCGGCTGTTCAGCCGGGCGGCGCGTTCTCGTTTCAGCGTCGTCGTTCGGCCCGGCGCCTAAAGCGCGATGAATCGTCATCGCGCTTCATGCGGCTGTTTAAGCATGATCTTTTCGGAAAACCGCTTCGCACTTTTCCGGATCATGCTTTAGCGCGTCTGCGGCTCGATTGTCACCGTGCAGTCGCCCTGCCCTTGCGACGCGACCACGATGTCACCCGCGGGAGCGCCGAGGGCAATCGGCGCGGACGATCCGCCGCCGGGCATCTGGACCGTCACGCTCAGCGAATCCGTGCGCGCAGTCGAGCCGACGGTTGACGGCTCTGCTTCGGCCACGTTCCCCGAGGCATCGCGCCGCATGATCCGGCAGTTCACATTGCTCCCGCCGGCGGCCGCCATGCTCTGGCCGGCGCTGCCGCCCATCTGTGCACGAGCCCGCGACGGATCCCGCGGAACCTGGCTGACGATGCGATGCGTGCGCGGCTCCACGATGACGACGTCGTCATCCGTCGCGAAATACTCATAGTCGCGATATTCCGGCTCGATCGACACGATCTCAGGCGGCAGCCGATGCAGACGGACGCGCGAAGGGATCGTCTCACCCACCCGGATCGCGATGCTCAGGTTGCGCTCTGGTGGCGCCAGGCGCGCGCGGCTTACCGTTTCAGAGATCCGCACCTGCCGTTCAGACGTCATGCTGGTCTGCTGATTAACCTGCGTGTTGGTCTGGGTGGTCTGATTGGCTTGATTGGTCTGCGTGCCCGTCGCCGGCGCAGTCTGTGCATTGTTGGTCGGCGCCGTCCGGTTCGTGTCGGTCGCGGTGGCCGGGCGGTTGTTCTGTTGCGCCGGCGGCTGTTGTTCGGCGGCGTTGCGCGGCGGCTGGGTCTGGTTGCGCTCGTTCTGGTTGGCCGCAGCCCCACTGCGCTCGTTCTGCTGGCCCGCGGGGCCGGCCTTGGATTTCTCGGACTCGGCAGTTGATTTCTGCGGCGCGGACTTGTCCTGCTTCGTCTCTGCGCTGCTCTTGCCGCTGTCGCGCCCAGGTTTGGCGGTCTCGGCCTCGCGATTGCGATCGCGCGAAGGTTCGCGAGATTCTTGTGCCTGATCCTTCGCCTTCGGTTGATCACGTTCGGCGGCTGTAGCTGGCTGGCGCTTGTCTTCGTTGGCCTCGCGCTTGGCCGCGCCGCCTTTCTCTTCGCGACCGGCTCCCTGGAGTCTCTCCTGGGCGCCCTGCGTGCGCTCCTGAACCCGCTCTTGAGCGCCTTGGGCCGCGCCCCCGCGCTGCGGCGCAGCGCCTTTGGCCGGTTCCTCGGTCCGTTTCGGCTCGTCTCTGCGCTCACCGGGCGCCTGGGCGTAGGCCAAGCCGGAGGCGAGCATCAGTCCGACGGCCGCAGTCGATAACATCAAGTGCTTGCGCATGGTCCCTCTCCTCGACAATTCACAGCAACAGACGCGAACGTTCTGCGGGTGCGAAGGTTCCTGCCAAGGAACGGGAGCAGATCACGCGGGGCTTACATCGCGTCCTTCAGCGTGAGGCGGGCCGTGAATGTCACGGTGGTCTTGCCGACCAGCGCCATGCCCTCGACCTCGGCGCCGCCGGCCGAGTAGTCGCCCGAGAAACCGCAGGTGACCTCCCTGCCGCCGAATGCGAGGGTCTTGCCGATGGCTTCGGTATGCTGATTGACGATCATGTCGCCGCGCCACTTGCCGTTCCGGAACGTGTAGCTGCCGGTGTAATAGAAATAGCTGTCGCCGCCCATGATGCGCCCGTCGCAGAGCACGACCACGCCCCTGGCTTGGCCGCGTTTGCCGTCGCGCATTTCGATGTCGAAGATGTAGAGGCCGTTGACGACCTTGGCTTCCTCACCCGCCCCCTCTCCGACTGGCATCCGATCGTCCCCTCAATGTCCATGCGCCGCGCCGATCAGTTCGGCACGTTCCGTTCAAGTTCCTCAAGCCATGCCGCTGCGCTCGCATCCGACGGGGCCCGCCAGTCGCCGCGCGGCGACAATGACCCACCCGCCGAAACCTTCGGTCCATTCGGCATCGCCGAGCGCTTGAACTGGCTGAAAGCGAAGAAGCGACGCAGGAATACCTCGAGCCAGCGCCGGATCTCGGGAAGATCGTAGGCCCTGCGCCGGTCGCTCGGGAAGGCCGGCGGCCATTCGCCCGTGGCGACGTCCTTCCAGGCGTGCTGCGCCATGAAGGCGATCTTGGAGGGACGCATGCCGAAGCGCAGCGTGTAGAACAGGTTGAAATCCTGCAGCTCGTAGGGCCCGACGGACGCTTCCGTGCTCTGCGGCTTCTCGCCAGGCTGCACCGGCACCAGCTCTGGAGAGATTTCGGCAGCGAGGATCGAGCCAAGCGTGCGGTTGACGTTGTCGCTGAACTGGTTCGATGAGATCACCCAGCGGATGAGATGCTGGATCAGCGTCTTCGGCACGCCGGCATTGACGTTGTAATGCGCCATCTGGTCGCCGACGCCATAGGTGCACCAGCCGAGCGCGAGTTCAGAGAGATCGCCCGTGCCGATGACGATGCCGCCGTGATGATTGGCGAGGCGGAACAGATAGTCCGTGCGCAGGCCCGCCTGCACATTCTCGAAGGTGACGTCGTAGACCTTCTGGCCCTTGCCAAAGGGGTGGCCGATATCCTTCAGCATCTGCGTGGCCGTGGTGCGGATGTCGAGCTCTTGCCAGCTCGTCTGCAACGCCTTCATCAGCGCCAGCGCGTGGGTCTTGCTCTCGCTGCCGGTGGCAAAGCCCGGCATGGTGTAAGCCAGGATGTTTTCGCGCGGCAGGCCGAGGAGATCGACTGCCTTGGCGGCGACGATCAGGGCGTGCGTGGAATCGAGCCCGCCGGAGACGCCGATCACGACGCGCTTGGTGCCGGTGGCACGCATCCGCTGAACGAGGCCGGCGACCTGGATGTTGTAGGCCTCATAGCAATCCTGCTCGAGCAGGCTCTCGTCGCTCGGCACGAACGGAAACCGCTCGACCTTGCGCAGGAAGCCGACGTCGGCGGCGGGCGGCTTCAGCGCGAATGTCACCTTGCGGAAAAACGCCTCTCGCTGGCGGCGATTGTCGTCGAACGTGCCCATCAGCGCGCGCTCCTGCCTGAGCAGGTCGAGATCGACGTCGGCCAGCGTAATCTGGCCGTCCTGGCGGAACCGCTCGCCCTCGGCCAGCAGCACGCCATTCTCGTAGATCGAGGTCTGGCCGTCCCAGGCCAGATCGGTGGTCGATTCCCCTGCTCCGGCGGCGGAATAGACGTAGGCTGCGAGGCATCGCGCCGATGTCGATTGGCACAGCAGCGCGCGCGAGCGCGCCCGGCCGATCGTGATCGGGCTGCCCGAGAGGTTGATCAGCACGCTGGCGCCCGCGAGCGCGAGCTCGGATGCCGGCGTCACCGGAATCCACATGTCCTCGCAGATCTCGACGCCGATGGTGAGGCCCGGAACGTCCTCGGCCGAGAACAGAAGGTCGACGCCGAACGGCGCATGCAGCCCGCCAAAGGAGATCGTCTCTCCGGCGATGCCCGCGCCGGAGGCGAAATGCCGTCCTTCGTAGAATTCGCGGTAGGTCGGCAGATAGCTCTTGGGCACAACGCCAAGCACGGTGCCGCGATGGATGACGACCGCACAATTGTAGATGCGATGGCCAAAGCGCAGCGGTGCGCCGACGATCAGGACCGTCATCAGTGCCGCGGAGGCCTCGGCGATCGCAGCGAGCCCGCGCTCGACCGCATCGAGCAGCGGATCCTGCTTGACCAGGTCTTCGATCGCGTAGCCGGACAGGCACAGCTCGGGAAACACGGCAACCGCCACCGATTGTTCGTGGCAGGCATTTGCCGCCACCAGGACGGTCTTCGCATTGGCCGAGGGGTCGGCCACGCGGGAGGTGGTGACGCAGGCCCCTACGCGCGCAAATCCATGGGCATAGATCGAGTGGAAAGACATCAAGCGCTGTACCTTCAATCCTTGCAATCTCTTCAACCTCTTGCGCCACTAGCCGCAGCCGCCAGCACCGCATCATATGTAGCCCATCGACCGGCGCCCGTGCAGGCCATCCGCCATCATGCATAACCGATTTGCATGTCGGCCAGCCGGCGCCCGCGACGTCAGGCGCTGCGCGCCAAGACCCCGGACAGATCATCGCGCAGCCATTCGGCGATCCGAGGCCAGGCATGGGCGTGGGTCCGCGCCCCCATGAAAAGGCCGAGATGACCGCTCGGCTCGGAAGCTGCCGCAATGAAAGGCGGCGGGGTGCCGACGAGATCAGCGGTGGCGAGCGCCTGCACAGCCGGCACGACGTCGTCGTCCAACCCGGCCAGCAGGAAGATCGGCGCCTTGACGTCCTTCAGGTCAACCGGGCGGCCGAGCGCGACGAATTTGCCGCCGGCAATCCGGTTCTCCCGGAAAATCCAGTTGACGATCTGAAGGTAATAAGTGCCCGGCAAATCGAGCGTCTCGCTATTCCAGCGGTCGAAGCGCGCGAGTAGGGTCGCGCCCTCCTCGTCCGAGAGTCCCCTCTGCAACGCCACTGCGATATCGTCGCTGTCAGGCGCCTTGGACCAGAAGCGCAGCATCTCCTCGCCGCTGACATTGCCGCCGCCGCGAGCGACGAGCTGGTCGTATACCAGGTCGGGTGCGTTGCGGGCGAGCCGCGACAGCGCCGAGTCGATCGACAGATCGACCGGAGCGCCGACCAGGACCAGCCGCCGCACCTTGGCCGGAAAGCGCGCCGCATAGAGCAGCGACAGCCAGCCGCCCTGGCACAGCCCGATGAGATCGACCGGCGCGCCGATCTCGTCGATGGCGACGTTGAGATCGGTCAGATAGCTGTCGATCGAGAGATAGCGCATCTCCGGCGTGGCTGACCGCCAGTCGGTGAGATAGACGCGGTCGATGCCGCCATTTTGCAGCGACTGCACCACGCTGTGGCCAGGCGCGAAGTCGGCGATCGGGGCCCGATGCAGCGCATAGGGTGCGCAGACCAGCGCCGGCTGACCGGACCGCGTCTGCGTGAAATCGCGCAGGCGCATGGTCGCAAGCTCCAGCGCAACCGTGCTGGGCGTCGTCCACGGCAAGCTGCTCTCGCCCTGCTCCGCAGTTCCGCGCTCCAGCCACCAGAAACAGGCGTCCATAGCCAGTCGCGCCGCCGCAAATGGCCACAGCATCGGGTCATCCGGCGCATGCCCCGGTCCGCCTGGCTGTCTGCCGGCCTTCTCCACCATGGCTATCTCATCCTCACAGGAACGCCTCGAGGCTCACGACCGAAATGCCGCGATCCTTAAAACTCCTATGGGTGGCAGCCACGGAGCCGTCGAGATCGATGCCGCGACAGGCGTCCTCGACGACGGCGACCTCGAAACCGGCCGTGCGGGCGTCCTCCGCCGAGAAGCGAACACAGAAATCCAGCGCCAGACCGGCGACGAAGACGGTCTTCAGCTCGCGTTCGCGCAAGTAACCGAGCAGTCCGGTCGGCGTCTTATGGTCGTTCTCGAACAGCGCCGAATAGGAATCGATGCCGCGGCGAAAGCCCTTGCGCACCACCAGGCTCGCGCTGACAACGTCGAGCTCCCGGTGGAATTCAGCGCCCGTCGTACCCTGCACGCAATGAGAGGGCCAGAGCACCTGGGTGCCGTAGTCGAGCTCGATGGTCTGGAACGGCTGCTTGCCGGCATGGTTGGCCGCGAATGACACGTGATCCCGCGGATGCCAGTCCTGAGTCAGCACCACATTGGCGAATTTTTGGGCGACTCGGTTGATGGCGGGGACGACCTTTTCGCCGCCGGGAACGGCGAGCGCCCCGTTGGTGCAGAAGTCGTTCTGCACGTCAATCGCCAGCAGCACGTCGCGGTCGGAAATCTTCATCGCTGGTCTCGTTGCATCTGCCGGCGCGAAGGCGCCAGGCGCGCTTCCCCTAGTGTCCGCCTTCCCGCGCTGCTGCGCAACCGTTGGTCCGTGAGGAAGCACCCGCGAATTGGTCCCGGAAAGGCGCTCAGGGTGCAACGGTTTGACATCAACCGTGTTGACTAGCTGCACCCAGGGACGGATTCTGACAGCCGTTCGCAATTTGCGATCAGAGAGCGGAGGAAGCGGTTCCCGCAGCCCGTGCGGCTGCGGCAGCCATATGGCCATGACGATCGGCAAGACAGGACAAATTCTACTCGCCGATATCGGCGGCACCAATGCGCGCTTCGCGCTGAGCCAGGCTGAATCGAGTAACAGCGATCCGACCGGACCGATCGACTACGTCAAGGTCGCCGACTTCCCGACCGTTCGGGAGGCCATCGTCGATGTTCTCGCTCGCAGGTTCTCCGGCGGGCAGCCCCGAAGAGCTGTGCTGGCGGTGGCCGGCCCTGTCACCAACAATCGCTGCGTCATGACCAACAGTCCGTGGGTCATCGACGGCAACGAGCTGCAAGCTGCGCTCGGCTTCGACAGCGTCCACGTGCTCAACGACTTCGAAGTGGTGGCCTGGTCTCTTCCCGCCTTGCAGCCTGCCGACCTCATTCCGCTTGGCGGGCAGGATGGCCTGCCCGGAGAGCCCCTGCTGGTGGTCGGGCCCGGAACCGGCTTTGGGGTGTCCTGTTTGGTCGAGCGCCATGGCGCACGGCTGGCGGTCGTGACCGAGGCCGGTCACGCCACCCTGCCGGCGGAGAACGAGCGCGAGGAACGCGTGATCGCCTGTCTGCGCAAGCGCCTTGGCCATGTCTCCATCGAGCGCGGCGCGCTCTCAGGTTCTGGCCTGCAAAGCCTCTACGAGGCCCTCGCGGAGGTCGATGGCGCCCAGGTACCACATCGGGATCCTGCCGCCATCACCAAGGCCGCGCTGGAGGGCAATTGCCCCGTCAGCCGTGCGACGCTCGACATGTTCTGCGCCATCCTCGGCTCGGTCGCGGGCAATCTCGCGGTGACCTTCGGCGCCCGCGGCGGCGTCTATATCGCCGGCGGGATCGTGCCGCGTTTTCCCGAGTTCCTCGCGGCGTCCGCATTCCGAGCACGCTTCGAGGCCAAGGGACGCTTCCAGGATTACTTGCGCAACATCCCGACCAGGCTGGTGATCAAGCCTGATGCGAGCTTCGTCGGCCTCAAGATGTTCGCCCAGCACAATCCAAATTGACTAAATTGAGCGGAGGAAGCGCCCTCTCGCGGTCCAGCAATTCACAACTGATTGCCGCGTACACCCGATTCCGCGCGGGATCGTGCTTGCCTGCGCGTTTCCGATGCGAAACAATCCTGTCTGTGTGTGGCGTAGTTGCGGGGGCGTGGCATGCGTAAACAGGATTTCGGTTTCGACTATCACCGCTATCACCGCCTGCTGCGGGAGGCGGACAACGAAGACAAGCGGCTGGCCCTGATCGAGCTCCTGATCGAGGAAAAGGCAAGGGACCGGCTGGCCGCCCAGCGCGCTTCGGATCGCGCCGCCATGACGGCGCACACCATTGCCACGGTGCTGAGAAACGGTCGCAACTGAGGCTTGCGAGCTCGTCCCGGCGCGTGAGAACACGAGGCGATTGCGACTTCATTAACGATGCCTCGCAATCTGGCGTCAAACTTTTTGCTCTAAGAGTTCCCCCACCTGAGGCAAATCAGGGTCAATAACCAATAAGGGGGGAAGTGAACATGAGCATGATCTCGCTCGCCGTGATGCCGGCCGCCGTCGAAGCGCGGTTCGCCGTTTCTTCGTTCAAGACCATCTTGCTGTTCTGCTGCACGGGCCTGGCCGTCTCGTTCGGCTTGATCGCGCGTGGCATCGATCTCAGCGCCGGCCTGATCTGACAGCGCGCCGAGCTGTTTCGCCAAATGGCCGCCCCCCCGACGGGCGGCCATTTTCGTTTGGCGATCTCAGTGCGGCGTCTCGCCGTCACCAGTGCGGCGTCTACGCCGTCACCAGGGAGGCGTCCACGCCATCACTCAGTGCGGCGCCTTCTCTGTGGCTTCCGGAAACATCGAATCGATCATCGCCTTGAGCTGATCCATCGCGATCGGCTTGCGCAGGATCGGCCTTCGCCGCAGCAAGGACGGCAGCAGCTCCGGTCCATAACCCGTCGCGAACAGAAACGGTTTTCCGCGTCGCTCGATCAGATCGGCGACGGGATCGACGTAGACGCCCATCAGATTGATGTCGAGGATGGCCAGATCATACTGCGCGGTCATGGCAAAGGCGCTGGCGTCGCGGACATTGTCCGCTTCCGCGACGACGCGGTGGCCGAGCTCCTCCACCATGTCGGCGATCATCATCCGGATCAACGCCTCGTCTTCGACCAGGAAAACGGAGAGTCCGTCCGCCATATCAACCCCGCAGTCAGCCTTACGAAGCTAACCATAACCGAATTGCGGAGAGGATACACGAATTCGTGGCCGCCGCCCTTAATTCAGACGCGCCCGATCCGATTCAACTTGATCAATCCAGTCCTCGCTCGTGGCTCAGGCGCACCATCTCCTGAATGAACACCTGCTTCTGCTTGTCATCGAGGCTCGAATAGAGCGGCTCGGCCGCGTCGGCCACGTTGCGCTGGTCGGCCGCCCGGTCGATCAGGAACTGCGCCTCGTTGCGCATCTGCTCGATGATGTCGTCGGGCGGATCGCGCTTGGCGCGCGCGACCCGAAGGTTGAGCCGCTCTGCACCATTATGCCCGAGGTAGTGCATGGCGCTCGAGAAGCCGTACCAGTGCTTCTCCTGATCGGGCGTGAGGTTCAGTTCGGTCTTGATCCGCTCGATATAGGCATCGCTGTTGGCAACGATCTGTTCCGCGCTCTGCTGCGGAGCGCCGGTCTGGGTGAGAACCGTGACATCCTTATTTTCTTTGTTGTCCTTGCCATTCTGCGGGGCGTTCTTCGCTTCCTTGCTCGCTTTGGAGCCCTTCCCCGCCTTGGCGCTCTTGGCGTCCTTGTCCTTGCCGCCCGGCTGCTTGGCATCCTTGCTTGCATCCTTGCTGGCCTCCTTGGGCGGCGGCGCCTGATTGCCATTGTTGCCGACGCCGAGCACGCCGGTGAAGACGCCCACCACGCCGCCGATGGCGCCGCCAAGCACGCCGCCGACCGGACCTGCCGCCTTGTTTCCGGCCGCCGCGCCCTCCTGAACGCCTTTGACCAGACCTTGGGCGTTCGCCACCGCGGCGACGCCCAGCAGCAGCGCGAGCACGGACCCCAGCGCAAACCATCGTCGCAGGTGAAGCCGCGCTGGCAGCACCGGTTTGATCATTCTCGTCTCCATCGTCGATCTGGCTGGCCTCTCCGGCGAAAGGCCCATGACAATTGCAACTCTATCGTTTCCGCCGCGCCGAGGTCCAGACGCCACCAATCGCCGTCCACGCCCGAAAAGTCTTTCGCGCGAAGCGGTTATGCAGGCTTATTCGAAACTGCGGCGTAATTGCGCACAGATCGTTCGAGGGCTCGCTTGCGCGAAGTGTGCGCCGCAAAAATGAACGTCCGCGGTTTGCCTGCAGCACACGGTCGTGAATGCGCTCGCGATCCTGCCGGGCACACCAATAGTTCTAGACGAGGAGCCGTTCGGCTTTCTCGACAGACGCGATCAATCATGATCTGATCGCGCTACCAATTTGCTGCGACCTCGCGTGAAATGCCGACGCGGGCCGACGGCACCAATAAGAAAATCCAACAACGAGAACTCAAGAAAGAAGTCTCTCAGAGGAAACTCCAACAACAACACCCAAGCGAGGAAACGAGATGTCACGCAAGACACTGACGCGACGTCAATTTGTGGCTGCCACTGCAATGTCCTCCGCGGCGCTGATCACGGCGCCTTATGTCAGAGGCGCTTACGCCGCCGGCAAGCTCTCAATCGGGTTCTGGGACCATTGGGTGCCCGGCGCCAACAAGGCCTCGACCGATCTCGTCAACGAATGGGCCGCGAAGGAGAAGGTGGAAGTCTCCATCGACTACATCACCAGCAACAACAAGAAGATCGAGCTGACCGCCGCGGCCGAAGCCCAGGCCAAGTCGGGTCATGACATTCTTCAGATGCCGAGCTGGTGGCCGCAGGCCTATGCCGAGAATCTCGAGCCGCTCAACGACGTCGTGGAGCCGCTCCTCAAGCAGAATGGCGAGGTGAACGGCACCGTCAAATATCTCGGGAATTCGGGCGGCAAATGGCTCGCGGTGCCCGCGACCCCCGGCAGCCAGATCAAGGGGCCCTGCTCCCGCATCGATTTGATGAAGCAGCACGCCGGCATCGACGTACAGGAGATGTACCCGGCCGGCAGCCCGCCCAAGGCGGACAACTGGACCATGGAGACCTTCCTGAAGGCAGCCGAGGCTTGCCAGAAGGCTGGCTTTGCATTCGGCATCGGCCTCGGCGAGACCACCGACAGCGTGGATACCGCCGGCGCGATCTTTCAGTCCTTCGGGGCCGAGCTCGTCAACGCCAAGGGCGATATCACGGTGAAGACCGATCAGGTTCGCCAGGCCATGGAATTCTACAAGAAGCTGATCGCGTTCCTGCCGCCGGATGCACCCTCCTGGGACGACGCTTCGAACAACAAATGGCTGATCTCCGGCCGTGGTGCGATGATCCTGAATCCGCCGAGCGCCTGGGCTGTTGCCAAGCGCGATGCGCCGCAGGTCGCCGAGCAGTGCTGGACGCACGGCTTCCCGTCCGGTCCGAAGGGCCGGTTTGCGCCGTACCTGCCGTACTTCTGGGGCGTCTGGAGCTTCGGCAAGAACAAGGAGGCGGCCAAGAGCCTGCTCGTTCACTTGTCCGCGCCGTCATCGATCGAGAAGTTCGTCGCGGTGAGCGGCGGCTATGATCTGCCGGCGTATGCGAACATGACCAAGTTCAAGACCTGGGCGGAAGAAGGGCCGCCGAAGGGAACGCTCTATCACTATCCGGACCCGCACAAGCATCAGACGCTGTCGATCGCGGCATCGCCGGCGCCGCCCAAGATCGCACAGCAGATCTACTTCCAGGCGACGCTGACCAAAATGGCACTGCGTTATGCGCGGGGCGAGACGTTGGAGCAGGCGCTCGCCTGGGCCGAGGGCGAGTGCGAAGGCTTCATGCGGAGCTAGGCCGGGGCCTGCTGACAGGGCGGCTCGCGTCACGTGCGTGAGCTGCCCGGGCTGCATGCTTCAATCCGCTTGACCGTGAAGCCGCATGGCCGGCTTCACGGTTGGACAGCATAAGAGCATAGAGAAAGACTAATCCAAGGAATCTGACATGGCCGATGTCGTCGTTGAGCGAGGTCGCGTCGCCCGTGCGGCGGGCGCCCGCAGGGGATCGAGCCTGCGCAATGCGCTCGGGCGCAAATCGACGGTGGCGTTTTTCCTGACGCTGCCGCTGATCCTCCTGATCGCGCTGCTCGTGCTCTACCCCGCCTTCTATTCCGTTCATCTGGCGACGCTGAACAAGTCGATGACGAAGTTCGTCGGCTTCGGCAACTTCACCTTCCTGTTCAAGCGCGAGACGTTCTGGATGGTGGTGCAGCAGTCCTGCATCTTCGCGATCACGGCCGTGATCTTCAAGGCGCTGATCGGCTTCATCGTCGCGCATTTCGTCCACAACATTCCGGCCAAGGGCCAGCGCAAATGGCGCGGCATGCTGCTGGTGCCCTGGGTGATCCCACCGGCGATGAGCACGCTGGCCTGGCTGTGGCTGTTCGACCCTTCCTACAGCGCCTTCAATTACACGCTGTCCTTCTTCGGCGTCGGCCCGATCCCCTGGCTCGGCGACACCTTCTGGGCACGCTTCTCCGTCATCCTCGTCAACATCTGGTACGGCGCGCCATTCTTCATGATCATGTATCTGGCCGCGCTGAAATCCGTCCCCGATCAACTCTACGAGGCCGCCGCGATCGATGGCGCCAATTGGTGGCAGCGGATCTGGTACGTCACCTTGCCGATGATGCGCAACATCATCGCCATCACCACGCTGTTCTCGCTGATCGTCACCTTCGCCAATTTCGACATCGTGCGCATCCTGACCTCAGGCGGTCCGCTGGATACGACGCATCTGTTCGCCACCTGGGCGTTCCAGGTCGGCATCCAGAGCAGCGACATTCCGCTCGGCGCCTGTGTCTCGCTGTTCATGGTGCCGATCCTGGCGGTCGCTGCGATCTTCATCCTGCGCGATGTCAACAAACGCGGAAACGAAGCCTGATGAGCACGCTCGCAATCGACAAGGCCGGCCCCTCCCGCAAGATCAAGTATGGCAGCATGAGCCGCGACCGCGCCTGGGCGCTGCGCTGGTCCTATTTCTTCCTGGTGCTGTTCGCGATCTTCTTCCTGACGCCGCCAATCTACATGCTGATCACCTCGCTCAAGAGCAGCGCGGAGATATCGGCGGCAACCAATCCCTGGTGGGTGTTCCACCCGACGCTGTCGAACTATGTCGAGCTGCTGAGCTCGAACCAGTTTCTGCGCTTCTTCTGGAACTCGTCGATCGTGTCGATCGTGGTCGTGATCATCACGATGCTGATCAGCATCCCCGCGGCCTTTGCGCTGGCGCGGATGAAGTTCTGGGGCTCAGCGACGCTGGCCACCGGTGTCTTTCTTACCTACCTGATCCCGGACAGTCTTCTCTTCATCCCGCTGTTCAAGATGCTCGGGGTCGTCCAGGACTACACCGGCATCACGCTGCTCAACCGATGGTACGTGCTGCTGTTCATCTATCCGACGTTGACGGTGCCGTTCTGCACGTGGATCATGATCGGCTATTTCGCCTCGATCCCGAAGGAGCTCGATGAAGCCGCCCTCATCGACGGCGCCTCGTGGCTCCAGACCTTGACCCGGATCTTCATTCCCGTTGCATTGCCCGGGCTGATCGCGGCGACCATCTTCGCCTTTACGGTGTCCTGGGCCCAGTTCCTCTATCCGCTGGTGTTCACGACCTCGATCGATCAGCTCGTGCTGCCGGTCGGCATCACCACCACACTGATCAAGGGCGACGTCTTCAACTGGGGACAGATCATGACCGGCGCGCTGCTTGGCGCCGCGCCGCCGCTGATCATCTACGCCTTCCTGATGGACTATTACATTGCCGGCCTGACCGCCGGCGCGACGAAGGGTTGAAATTGAGGGGTTGAAGTGCAATGGCCGACGTTTCCCTGCGTAAGGTGATCAAGCGTTACGACGATGTCGAAGCCGTGCGCGGCATCGATCTCGATATCTCCGATCATGAATTCATCGTGCTGGTGGGCCCCTCCGGCTGCGGCAAGTCGACGACGCTGCGCATGATCGCAGGGCTCGAGGACATCACCGACGGTGACATCATGATCGGCGGCGACGTCGTCAATGACGTGCCGCCGAAGGACCGCGACATCGCCATGGTGTTCCAGAATTACGCGCTCTACCCGCACATGACGGTCGCGGAGAACATGTCGTTCGGCCTGCGCCTGAAGCACTATCCCAAGGCTGAGATCAAGGCGCGAGTGACCGAGGCCGCCCGGCTCCTCGACATCACCGACCTGATCGATCGCAAGCCGAAGCAGCTATCCGGCGGCCAGCGCCAGCGCGTCGCGATGGGCCGCGCCATCGTGCGCAATCCGAAGGTGTTCCTGTTCGACGAGCCGCTGTCCAATCTCGACGCCAAGCTGCGCGTGCAGATGCGGATCGAGATCAAGAAGGTGCACCAGAAGGTGCGCACCACCACGGTCTACGTCACCCACGACCAGGTCGAGGCGATGACGCTGGCCGACCGCGTCGTTGTGATGAACAAGGGATGTATCGAGCAGATCGGCACGCCGAACGAGCTCTACCACAAGCCGGCCACACGCTTCGTCGCGGGCTTCATCGGCTCGCCCGCGATGAACTTCATTCCGTGCCGGCTCGAGGACGTCGGCGGCACGCTCCAGATCCGTCTCACCGACCGCATCGCTTTCCCGCTGCCCCCAGCCCGCGCCGCACGCTACAAGACTCTGCCGCGCACCGAGAAGCTGCTGCTGGGCCTTCGCCCCGAGCACCTCACCGAGTCGCATGCGCATCTCGCGCCCGGCGTCGAAACCTTCGAGACCGTGCTCGACGTGACCGAACCGATGGGGATGGAGACGCTGGTCTATTTCGGGCTCGACGGCACGCCGGTCTGCGGCCGCGTCGATCCCAATGCCGGCGCCAAGGACGGGGCACCCATGCGTTTGGCGATGGACCTCAACAACATGCACCTGCTAAACGAGGCGTCCGGCGTCGTGTTGTGATGCCGGTCCAAGAAACTCGCGCAGGCAGGAGACGATGGCGACCAACAAGAAGAAGATTTTCGTTACGCAAACTTTGTCGCAAGGGGCACGCGCCCTCCTCACCCAGCGGGACGATATCGAGCTCGTCGAGTTTCCGAACCTGATCTCCGCCAAGGACTTCGAGGCTCTGCTCAAGAGCCATGCACCGGTCCATGGCGTCGCGCTCGGCGCCACCGCCTTTGGCGAGACCGAGCTCGACGCCGCGAAGGACATGAAGGTGGTGACCCGCATCGGCGTCGGCTACGACGCCGTCGACGTGCCCGCCCTCTCCCGCCGCAAGGTGCCGCTGATGGTCGCTGGCAGTGCCAACTCGCCCTCGGTCGCGGAAGCCGCGCTGTTCATGATGCTGACGCTGGCGAAGCGCGCGCAGGAATTGCACGCTTGCGTCAAGGACGGCAAATGGGCCGACCGGCTCGGCATGCTGCCGTTCGATCTCTACGGCAAGACCGTGCTGATCATCGGCTTCGGCCGTATCGGCAGTCGCACCGCCAAGCGCTGCCTAGCGATGGAGATGAAGGTACAGGTCTATGATCCCTACAAGCCGGCTGCCGATATCAAGGCCGCCGGCTGCGAGCCCGTCGCCGATTTCGATGCCGCGCTGCCTCATGCCGATTTCGTCACCATCCATTGTCCGAAGACGCCGGAGACGGTCGGCCTGTTCGATGCGGCACGGATCGGCGGGATGAAGCCGAAATCCTACCTCATCAACACCGCGCGCGGCGGCATCGTGAAAGAGGCCGCGCTCTATGACGCGCTGGTCTCCGGCAAGCTCGCCGGTGCCGGTATCGATGTGTTCGAGGTGGAGCCGCCGCCGCTCAGCAACGCACTGTTTGCCCTGCCCAACGTCATCATGGCCCCGCATGTTGCCGGCGTTACCATCGAGGCCGTGAGCCGCATGAGCGAGCAGACCGCGCGCAACATCCTGAGTGCGCTGGACGGCGATCCCATCCGGCAGAACGTCATCAACCAGGACGTGCTGGGCTGAGCCGAACTCCGGGCGGGCGGCGCAGGCGCTCGCTTGGGACGACCAAAAACCGTCCCATTTTGGTGCAGATCGAGCCCCAACTCAGCCTTAATCAAACGCGCGTAATGAGCCAGGGCGCACCGGCAGTGGGACAGACCAGCCGGCCGCGTCGAGCTGGAGGATGGACCCTTGGCAGAGATCGACCCGACCGACCACGCGCTGGCGACCATCGCCAGCATTTTAGAGCACCCCGAGCCCGTTCTCGTCGTACGGGAGACCGAGACCGAAATGATGGTCGCTGGTGAACGTGAGCACATCGCCGCCGACGAGCAGCCAATTGTCGACGAGCATCCAGTGGTCGAGGAGCAGCCGCTGGTGCCGGAGCACACTGATGCGGATGGCTACAGCAAGGTCGGCCCGGGCCCGATGGTGGCGATCCGTCTCAAATGGACAGTCCATCGCGGCGACGACGGCCAATTCTACGTCCACGAGACCATCGGCGAGCAGTCGGCGCCCGTGGTTAGCGGCCCGATGACGAGCGAAGCCGCCGTGCATTTCGTCGACGCGCAGGAGCACGAAGCGCATCGGCGTTTCGAAGAGCTGCGCAGCGAAATTGCCGGCCGCAGCTCGCTCGCCGAATTCGAGCGCAAGGGCGAAGCGTAGGTTTACGTCGCTGTACACCTCTCCCCGCCGGGGAGAGGTGAAGGCCGAGCATCTACTTCCTTCCCAGATAATCCTTCTTCACGAGTTCGACGCCGGCGTGCCGCAACAGGTCGTAGGCCGTCGTCACGTGAAAGAAGAACTGCGGGACGCTGAAGGTCAGCAGCAGCGTTCGTCCGGTGAATGGCAGCTCGGTGCCGTTCTTCAGCTTGAAGAACACATTGCGTTCGGCCGACGCGTCTATCTCGGCGCGCGGCAGGCTTTCGATGAACTCGATCGACGTCGCGATGCGTGCCTGAAGTCCGGCCATGTCGTGCTCCAGCACCGGCAGCGTGATCGGTTCGCGCTCCGCCAGCAAGGCCGGGGCGACCACGCCATGGCGGCAGGCCTCGCCGACCTGCTGCGCCAGATCGTACATGTTCGGCGCCAGGCGCATACCGAGCAGAACCGCCGGATTGAACTTGCGGGTCTCGGCATAGGCCACGCCCTTGTCGAGCAATCCGGACAGGTTGCGCAAGTACGGCACGAAGAGGCCTACCGAGGCCTCGTACATCGAGATTGTCACCTCTGAATTCCCTTCAATTCCGCCTCGCCAGCGACGGGCATCTGGTCTAAATCCACCCCGCACAATGACAGCTCGGGCACGGGTGGAAAAGAGATGATCGTTCGAATCTGGGCAGCTTTGGCCGTGGCGTTGCTGGTGAATCTCTCGGCGCACGCGCAGCAGGCGCCCTCGCGCCTCGACGAGATAGTCAAGCGCGGCACCTTGCGCGTCGGCATGACCGGCGACTACAAGCCCTTCACCTATCTGGACAAGACCACGCAGCAATTCAGCGGCTTCGACGTCGACATGGCGCAGGCCCTTGGCAAGGCGCTCGGCGTCAAGGTCGAATTCGTGCCGACGGCCTGGCCGAAGCTGATGAAGGATTTCGAGGCCGACCAGTTCGACATCGCCATGGGCGGTGTCTCCGTCACGCTCGACCGGCAGAAGAAAGGCTTCTTCTCCACGCCGATCATGCGGGAGGGCAAGACGCCGATCGCGCGCTGCGCCGACACGGCCAAGTACCAGAGCATCGCCGACATCGACAAGAAGGGCACCCGAATCATCGTCAATCCGGGCGGCACCAACGAACGCTTCGCGCGCGCCAACATCAAGGATGCCGAGATCACCGTCTTTGCCGACAACACCGTGATCTTCGACGAGATCGCCAAGGGCAACGCCGATCTGATGATGACCGACGGCCTCCGAGACGCGATACCAGCAGAAGCAGCATGCCGGCGTGCTCTGCGCGGTGCACCCTGAAAAGCCGTTCGATTTTTCGGAGAAGGCCTATTGGCTGCAGCGCGATGTCGCGTTGAAAGCCTTCGTCGACCAATGGCTGCACATCTCGATGGAAGACGGCAGCTACAAGAAGATCTATGCCGCCTGGTTCAACTAGGCTGCGTCGCCCTGTCGCTCGCTTCGGCCAAACTGTGGACGGGTTCCGGGCGTATTGAACCCGAACGCATTGCAGCACGACTCATACGGATGAAAGTGATCTAGATCACTTTTTGCGATCGAACCGGAGCGTATGCGTCAGTCCGGGGACCATCTGTTCAGGAGATGCGAAATGAGGAAGCTGTTGGCTACGGCCGCATTCCTGTTGGCGAGCACGGCTGCTCAGGCACAATACACTTTCGAATATGGCGGGCGCACCATCCGCATCGATCCCGACCGCGGCACGGTGCAGATCCCCGGCGTGTACGACAACACCGGCCAGGGCAAGGCCAAGAAGGCCAAGAAGAACGAGCAGGCGCCGCAGCAGGCCACGGTGGATCCGCAAGCGCCGGCTGCTGCTCCGGCACCTGCCCCCGCTCCCGCCGCCGCGCCGCCCGCGGCCGTGCAGGCGCCTGCACCCGCCGCCGCAGCAGCGCCGCCCGCAGCGCCGCAACCACCCGCTCCGTCACCGGCCACCGCCAACAACACGCCCGCCGACACGGCCGTGGCGCCGCCCCCTGCGCCGCCTTCGGCCGCTGCTCCCGTCGAGCAGCAGGCGGCGCCCGCTGTGACGCCACCGCCCGCCCCGACCGTGGCTGCCGCACCACCGGCGCCGCCTCCGCCACCCGCGCCGGCGCCTGCCCCCGCTCCCGTTCAGGCGGCTGCAGCCACGCCTGCTCCGGCAGCCGCGCCCACGCGCGATCTGAATTCGCCGCTCGGCGTTTGGCTCACGGAGGAGAAGGAAGGCAAGGTCCGCATCGAGCAATGCGGCACCAATCTCTGCGGCTATTCGGTCGATTCGAAATCGAACCAGAACGGCGAGCAGGTCCTGATCAACATGAAGCCCGGCAAGGACCAGAAATGGTCAGGCCGCATCCTCGACCCCAATTCCGGCTCGACCTACGACTCGACGATCGCGATGAAGGGCACCGACCGGTTGCGCGTGCAGGGCTGCGCCTTCGGCGGCATGTTCTGCGGCGGCCAGACCTGGACGCGGGTGAACTGAGATCGGACTGATCGTTCTGACCAATGCAAGGGGGCCCCGATGCGGGTCCCTTTGTTTTTACGCGCCCTTCTGTTGCGAGGTGAGCAACCTCACTCAACCTCCTGCACACGTGACAGCCCTCACATCGCCGGTTCCCGGTCCATGTCACGATCCCCGAACGGTCAACCACAGGGGCGTGTCATGAACGGCTTTCGCAAGGCTCTCTTCGCCACCATTGTCACTATCGCCTTCCCGCTCGCGCAGGCCGATGCTGCGGGCTCCGCCTTCGACGGTGCATGGAATGTCCGCATCGCCTCCTCGATCCAGGCCTGCGGCGACGGCGCGACCGTCTCGATCGGAATCAACAATGGTCACATCGCATCGAGCAGCGCCGCGGTGACGGCGTCGGGCCGCGTCGCCGATGCCGGCAACATCAACGTCACGCTGAGCACCGGCATCAAGCGCGCCGTCGGTTTCGGCCGGCTCACCGGCACTTCCGGCTCCGGCACCTGGCGTGGCGCCATGTGCAGGGGGACGTGGACGGCGGAAAGAATGTGATGGTGCCGCGGGGACAAGCAGCCAGGACGCCCGTAAACGCGCTACGGCGTCTCTGCGCAGAGCCGGAACCCAGCGCTCGGGTAGTCCCAAATTTCCGGTCTCGGGATCGGCGATGCATCGCCCTGGGGCGATACACCTTGCCCCGCACGCGAGCGCCTTAGCCGACCGCTGCCCCATATTCGGCGTCGGTGACCGGCTCCAGCCAGGTCGAATAGACGCCATCGAGCGCTTCCTGCATGGCGATGTGGCACATGCCGTTGGTCGGCGATGCGCCGTGCCAGTGCAATTCGCCCGGCGGAATCCAGACGGTGTCGCCCGGGCGGATCTCGCGGATCGGGCCGCCCTTGGACTGCACGCGCCCGACGCCGGAGATGACGTAGAGCGTCTGGCCGAGCGGATGATGGTGCCAGTTGGTGCGCGCGCCCGGCTCGAACGCAACGCGCGAGCAGTTCAGCCGTGCCGGCGCGGGCGCCATGATGACCGGGTCCTGCCACACGGTGCCGGTGAAGTTTTCCTTCGGCGCACGGCGGGTCGGCCGCGTGCCTGCAATAGTGATCTCCATGGGGATTACCTCGTTCCTTCCCGGTTACTTCTTGCTGGCGGCGTAGCGCGCCTTGGTTTCGGCATTCATGGGATAGAGGCCAGGCAGCACGGCGCCGTTGTTCACCTCGTTGACGATCCAGGCTTCCATCCGCTCCTGCTCGACACCCTCGTTGAGCACGTGATCGAGCATCGCCTGCGGGATCAGCACGCAGCCGTCCTGGTCGGCGACCACGATGTCGTTGGGAAACACCGCGACGCCGCCGCAGCCGATCGGCTCGCCCCAGCCGACGAAGGTGAGGCCCGCAACCGACGGCGGCGCGGCATAGCCGTCGCACCAGACCGGAAGATTGGTGCCAAGCACGCCCTCGACGTCACGCACCACGCCGTCGGTGACGAGCGCGGTCACGCCGCGCTTGACCATGCGCGCGCAGAGGATGTCGCCGAAGATGCCGGCATCGGTGATGCCCATGGCATCGACCACGGCGATGCAGCCTTCGGGCATTGCCTCGATCGCGGTGCGGGTCGAGATCGGCGATGACCAGGATTCCGGCGTCGCCAGATCCTCGCGCGCAGGCACGAAGCGCAGGGTGAAGGCCGGACCCACCAGGCGCGGCAGGCCCGGTCGCAACGGACGCGCGCCGCGCATCCACACATTGCGCAGGCCCTTCTTCAGCAGGACCGTGGTGATGGTGGCGGTGGTGATGCCGACGAGGGTTTTGCGGGCTTCGGGGGACAGCGACATGGAAACAGACGAGCTCCGGATGGGCGGGAAAGAACGCGCGCATCTTGCGAGCCGGGCGCCTTGCGTCAAGGGCCAAGAGGCTAGCAATAACGCAGGGCCGCCGGGCTATTATGCGACGCGATAACAAGGCTTTATCGTGTCCCCTTGCATTAATTTATTGGACTTGCGGGCGCATTTACGCGAAGCAGGACGAAGCGGAACTCGAACGCTGGGGACCGCATTCTTCAGAAGTCCGATTTCGACAGCTCATGGCCTCGACGCTTCCCCCGCCCCGCCTTTTGCCCAGTGGCGACAGCGCCGTCACGGTCGAGTTCAGCCGCACCATCGACGATGATGCCAACCAGCGCGTGCTGGCGCTCGACAAGGCGCTTGTCGCAAGCCCGATCGACGGCATCACTGAGGCCGTGCCGACTTATCGCTCGCTGCTGGTGCACTACGATCCCGGCAAGATCGGTTTCGACGCGCTCGGCGAGAAGCTGCTCGCGCTCGCGAGCCAGAAGCTGCCTCCGGCAACCAAGGCTCGCCGCTGGCGCATTCCCGTCGCCTATGGCGGCGAGCACGGCATCGACCTCGAGGATGTCGCCAAGGCGCTCAACACCACCCCCGACGACATCGTCGCCCGTCACGTCGCCGGCGACTACAAGGTCGCCATGATCGGCTTTACGCCGGGCTGGTCCTATCTCAGCGGGCTGGATAAATTTCTCCACATGTCGCGGCGACAGAATCCGCGCGTGCTGACGCCCGCCGGCACGATCTCGATCGGCGGCGTCCAGGCCGGAATCCAATGCCTGGCCGCCCCGAGCGGCTGGCACCTTCTGGGCCGCACGCCGGTGCGGACCTATCAGCTCCACCGCAATCCGACCTTCCTCACCGAACCCGGTGATCGCGTGACGTTTTACGCCATCGACCACAAGACGTTCGAAGAATTGGACCGCGCTGCTGAAGCCGGCGAAATCGTCGCCGACCAGGTGGTCGCATGAGCCGGCTCGTCGTCACCAGCATCGGGCCCGCAAGCTCCGTTCAGGATGGCGGCCGCCACGGCGCGCAGCGCTATGGACTGACGGTGAGCGGGGCGATGGACCGGCTGTCGCTTGCTGCGGCGAACACGCTTGTCGGCAACGGGCCGTTTGCGGCCGCCGTCGAGATCGGCCCGTTCGGCGCCTCCTTCACCGCACGTGATGGCGCCGTGCGCATCGCGATATCGGGCGCGCCGCGCAATGCGGACGTCGCCGGAAATCCGATCGCCATGGACACATCGGTGATCTTGAAGGATGGCGAGACTCTGACGCTGGGCTTTGCCCGCGGCGGCGCCTTCACCTATCTCGCGATCGAGGGCGCCATCAAGGGCGAGCCGGTGTTCGGCAGCCTCGCCGTGAATGCGCGCGCGGGCCTCGGCAGCCCCTACCCGCGCCCGCTCCAGGCCGGCGACGAATTCAACATTGATGCCGCAAGCGGCGCGAGCGAGCTGCGGATCGAGTTGCCGAAGCCCGTGAGCGGCCCGATCCGTGTTCTGCTGGGCCCGCAGGACGACGAATTCGACGACGCCAACAAGGCGCTGTTCCTGGACAGCGAGTGGAAGATCTCGGCAACCTCCGATCGGATGGGCTACCGCCTCGAGGGCCCCGCCATCAAGCATCTGCACGGCCACAACATCGTCTCCGACGGCACCGTCAATGGCAGCATCCAGGTGCCCGGCAATGGCGCGCCAATCGTGCTGATGATGGATCGCGGCACCTCGGGCGGTTATCCGAAGATCGCAACCGTCATCACGGCCGATGTCGGCCGGCTCGCGCAGACTTCGGCGGGAACCGCGTTCCGTTTCAAGGCGGTCAGCATGGCCGAGGCGCAGGACGAGGCGCGCAAGTTCGCGCAACTGATCCGCAGCCTGCCCGATCGCCTGCGCCCTGCCGACACCACCTCGCTCAACATCGAGGCGCTCAGCGATGCTAACGTTGCGGGCTATGCCGTGAGCGCCGTCGATGCCGGGACGTGGCAGGTCGCCGCGGAACCGTGAACGGCAACAAGACCAGAGGCGGAGAGCACCCATGAAGACAGTCGATCTCAATTGCGACCTCGGCGAAGGTTTTGGCGCGTGGGAGATGGGCAATGACGCGGCGATGATCGAGCTGGCAAGCTCGGTCAACGTCGCCTGCGGCTTCCACGCCGGCGACCCTGACATCATGCGCCGCACGGTGGAGCTCGCGAAAGCGCGCGGCGTCTCGGTCGGCGCGCATCCCGGCTACCGCGATCTGCACGGCTTTGGCCGGCATCCGATCGCGGGGCTGAAGGCATCCGAGATCGAGAACCTCGTCGCCTACCAGATCGGCGCGTTGCAGGCGATCGCGACCGCAGCCGGGTACAAGGTGACGCATGTGAAGGCGCATGGCGCGCTTTCCAACGTCGCCTGCGAGGACGACATGACGGCGAAGGCGATCGCCGCCGGCATCAAGGCGGTCGATCCCAGCCTGATCTTCGTCGTGCTCGCGAACTCGAAGCTGGTGAAGGCCGGCGAAGCGGCCAATCTGCCGATGGTGCACGAGGTGTTCGCCGACCGCGCCTATGAGGACGACGGCAATCTTGTCTCGCGCAAGAAACCCGGCGCGGTGCTGCACGATGCCACGGCGATCGCCGATCGCGTCGTGCGCATGGTGCAGGACGGCGCGGTGGTCTCTGTCACCGGCAAGGTGATCAAGATGCGCACGGACACGGTCTGCATCCACGGCGATACGCCTGGCGCCGTCGAGATCGCGCGCGGTGTGCGTCAGGCGTTGAAGAATGCGGGGATCGAGGTCGCGCCGTTCAAGCGCGGGGCGTGATCAGAACGGATGCACCGACAACGTGCCGAACACGATCGCCGCGATGACGGCGAACGCGCTATAGAGCGCGACATGATGCATGCTCGTCCCGGTCCGACGCGAGAGCGAGCGCGCGTAGAAGTGCAGTCTGGCCTCGGCCGATAATTCGCGCATGGTCGATCTCCAGTGCCCCATTTGCGGGATTATGATGGATCAACCGGGGGTGCCGGCAAGACGTCGACAGAAAAAGCGATGAGCTTCTTCATAGGAGGCTCATTGCAGATGCATATTCTCCGCAAGCGAAGGTTCCGAGAATCTCATTCGTTAAATTCCGAGGCAGCCGGAACCGGCTCGCAAGGGATGATGGCCAGGCCAAACCCTGGGAAGGCCGTCCGATCAACCGGACGACTCATCCCGATGTTCTCGCGTTTTAATAAACGTCAGCCTGGAATCGGCCGGTCTTCTTGAGCTCGGCGACGAAACTGACGGCTTCGTCGGTCGAACGTGCGCCGAACTGGGCGACGATGTCGACCAGCGCGCGCTCGACGTCCTTGGCCATGCGCTTGGCATCGCCGCAGATGTAGAGATGCGCGCCTTCGGCAAGCCACGTCCACACCTCACGGCCGACCTCGCGCATGCGGTCCTGCACGTAAAACTTCTTCTCACCGTCGCGCGACCAGGCCAGCGACAGTCGCGTGAGCAGACCCGAGGTCTTCATCGCGTTGAGCTCCTCCTGGTAGAAGAAGTCGCAATCGCTGCGCTGGTGCCCGAAGAACAGCCAGTTCTTGCCGGGCGCGCCGGTAGCCTTGCGGTCGAGCAGGAAGGCGCGGAACGGCGCGATGCCGGTGCCGGGGCCGACCATGATGATTGGCGTCTTCGGGTCCTGCGGCAGGCCGAAGGCGTGTGCCTTCTGCACATAGACATTGAGCTTCTCGCCCTCGTTGATACGCTCGCCGAGGAAGGTCGAGGCGACGCCGAGGCGCTTGCGCTTGCCGACAACGTAGCGCACCGAATCGACCGTCAGCGATAGCTTTCCGGGCGTCGCGTTGTGCGAGGACGAGATCGAATAGAGCCGCGGCTGAAGCGGCTCCAGCGCCTCGACGAAGGCCTCCGGATGCGGCCGCGTGCCCGAAAACTTCTGGAGCGCGGCCATGACGTCGAGCGTCGCCGCATCGCCATCGGGATCCTCGCCCTGCGCCAGCGCCCGCGCCTTCTCGCGCGCCGCACCGCCGGTGATGAAGGAGATCAGCTCGAACAGCGTGTCCGGCGCCGGCGACAGCGAGACGTCCTCGATCAGCACCTCGCGCAACGTCTTGCCGTTGACCTTGGTGGTGTGGGAGGCGCCGAGCAGCGCGATGATCTGGTCGACGAGGCCGACATCGTTGCGCGCGAACACACCAAAACTGTCGCCGACGACGTAGTCGAGCCTGCTCTCGGAGAGATCGAACTCGATGTGGTAGGTCTCCTTCTCCGACTTTCCCTTGTTGAGAAGACGGCGCGACAGGAAAGTCGCGGTCACGGGGTTGTCGCGCGAGCGGCCCGGCTCTGCGATGGTCACGGTCACCGCTGGCGCGGCCGTGTCCGGCTTGTCCGCCGCTTTGGCCGCCGGGGCCTTGTCGAGCTCCTCGTACAGCGACTTCAGCATTCGCGCGGTTTCCTTGCCGCCGGGAACGCAGAGGTTGAGCCGTGCTTCGCTGCGGCTCGCGATGGCCTCGGAATAATCGTGGCAATTGTAGCCGCACTGGCCGCAATCCTGCTGCGCCATCGCCGCCATCATTTTGCGGCGCAGGGGACGGCCCTCGGCGAGTTTCATCCGCTCGGCAATCGGCAAGGTCTGGTCGTGCCACGGCGCTTCGCCGTCGTCGCCGTCGCCGGCGGCGCCTTGCATGACGGCCGCGCCCTGCTCCGCCGACAGCGGCGCGGCGGCGTCAGGCGACAACAGTCCGGCAAAGAAGCCGTTCAGCCAGGAACGCTGCGCATCGGAGAACGGTGCGCTGGCGGGAATGATGTCGAGTTTCGGCGGAGGCGTGATCTGGTTCATGCGGACACCTGTGCATCGGCGAGCTTGCGCAGCGTTTCGCCGTCATGGCGGCGCGCAAAGGACAGGAAGGTTTCATCGGGAGACGAACGATGGGCGATATAGGCCTTGAGCAGTCCTTCGACCGTCTTCGGCGCATCCTCGGCCTTGAGGTCGTGATAGACCTCCTGCCCGACGTCCGCGTCAGGGCCGAACCCGCCGCCGGTGAAAAGGTGATAGCCCTCGACCGTGTCCTCCTCGTTGACAGGCACGCGCGCCCCGATCAGACCGATGTCGCTGATGTAGTGCTGCGCGCAGGAATGGTGACAGCCGGTGACATGGATGTTGACCGGCTTGTCCATCGGAACGCGCGGCTCGCACCAGTCACCGATCTCTTCGGCATGGCGCTTGGTGTTCGCCGCGGCGAAGCGGCAGCCCGCATTGCCGGTGCAGGCGATCAGGCCGGCGCGGATATGCGAGGCCTCGACCGCGAGCCCGATCTGCTTGATCGCCGCGATGGCAAGCTCGACATTCTCGTTGCGCACGCCCGAGATCAGAAGGTTCTGCCAGACCGTGAGGCGGATCTCGCCGTCGCCGAGATCCCGTGCGATCTTGGCAAGGCCGCGCATCTGATCGCAGGTGAGCTTGCCGAGTGTCAGCGACACGCCGATCCAGTTGAGACCGTCCTGCTTCTGCTTGTGCACGCCGACATGCGCCATGCGGTCCGCGGCCGGCCGAGGCGCAAAGGCCTCTCCGGGCACGCGCGTGAACGGTGTCTTCAATCGCTCCTCGACCAGCTTGAGGAAGCCGTCATGGCCCATGCTGTCGAGCACGTATTTCAGACGCGCCTTGTTGCGGTTGGTGCGGTCACCATGGTCGATGAACACGCGCACGATTGCGTCGGCGACCGCGGTCGCCTGCTCCGGCTTGACGATGATGCCGGAATATTTGGCGAAATCCTTGTGGCCGGTGATGCCGCCGAGACCGAGACGGAACCAGACTCCGGGCTCGACGCCGAAACCGTCCTTCACCTCGTACGCGGTGAATGCGATGTCATTGGTCTCCTCGAGTACCGCGATCCTGCCGGCACCATCGAAGGCGACGTTGAACTTGCGCGGCAAGCCGTAGAGCGAGCGGTCATTGAGGATGTGATAGTGCCACTCGCGCGCATAAGGCTGCGTGTCGATCAGCTCCTGCGGATCGATGCCCGCCGTCGGCGTTCCCGTCACGTTGCGGATGTTGTCGGCGCCGGAGCCGCGCGAGCACAGGCCGAGGTCCTGGATGCCCTCGATCAGCTTCACGGCGTTCTTCGGCGGAATCTCACGAAGCTGGAGATTCGCGCGCGTGGTGACGTGGCTGTAGGGGCCGCAGAGTTCGTCGGCGAGATCGGCAAGGCCGGACAGCTGCCAGTGCTTCATGATGCCGTTGGGAATCCGCAGGCGGCTCATGTAGGAATCCTGCGTCGGCGCGACATAGAAGATGCCGTAATAGCGCCAGCGGAAATTGTCCGCCGGGCTCGGCGGCGCGTTGTCGAGCGCCTGCTGACGCAAGCGCGAATAAGCATCGAAAGGATGCTCCTCGCGCTTGAACTTCTCCTGGTCGGCGAGCTTCTTGCCCGACGCGATCACCTTGTCCTGCGCCTTGATGTGCACGGCATCGGGACCGGTGGGCTCGGCGCTCGCCTTGGCGGCGCCGCCGCCGAGACCGCGACCGACGCGGCTGATCTGCAGACCGGTCGTGAAGCCTTCGAGATAGCGTTTCTGCTCGTCGGTAAAGTCGACTGCGAGCGTATCGATTTTCATGGTCGGTAACGAAGCTCCTGCGGCCACCGAGGTGGTATCGACGGAAATTGGCACGACCCGCGAGGTATCTCGGCTGGCTCCAAGAGCCGGCCTCGTGACCCAGCGGTCCGATCAGCTTCGTTGCTGCGGGTTTCGGCTCAGCAGGCACCTGTGACAAGCTGGCCGCAGTGCAACATTCAAGTTGCGTGCCAGCTTCGACGAAATAAGAAAAATTGAGAATTCAATCACTTAGCAGCAGCTCCGGAACATTCCGGTCGCGGATCACCTCATGAAATTCGAGCAGTCAGCTCAAAATTTAGTCGATGAGATGGATTGCCTTAAAATTATGCAGAGACGATCAGGCCTTCCAACGCCCCACGTCGAAGGCCTCTAGATGTTGCAGGATGTTGTCAGCATCGAACGCCGGCCCGGCGAAGGCCCCAAATGCCGCCGGGGCTTCGTCGGGCGGGCGGCGGCCGAGGGCGGCATCGTAAAGGTCGGACCTGAACACCGCCATCGCCGTCTTGGCGCCGTCCGGGCTCAACGCCGCCTGCCCCCAACGTACCATTTGCGCATAGAGCCAGGCGGCCTGAACCGGATCGGGGCGCCCAGCCTCCTCGCGCCCAACCAGCAGATAGCGGCCGCTCTCGCGGAACGTCCCGTCCGGCGAAATCTTCAGACGTCCCGTGAGGGTGCGCTGGATGACTTCGGCATCGACGCCGATCCGCTCGGGTTGCGCCAGTATCCGCGCCGCTTCGATCCGGTTTTCCGGATGCTCGATGAACTCGGCCGCCTTCACCGCCGCGCGCACGAGGCTGGCGACCACGTCCGGATTCTTGTCGGCCCAGACCTGGCGGACGGCCAGGACCTTCTCCGCCGCGCGCACCAAAATGTCGGAGACGAAATGCAGGATATGGCCGATGCCGAGATCGACCGCGATCGAGTTCCAGGGCGCACCGACGCAGAATGCGTCGACGTGCCCGCTCTTGAGACTGTCGACCATGTAGGGCGGCGGCAGCACGACAAGGCGCACGTCCTCATCGGGATCGACGCCGGCCGCCGCCATCCAGAACCGCAATTGGTAATTGTGGGTCGAGAACGGGAAGGTCATGCCGAAGGTCAGTGGATCGGCCCCGGCCTTGCGGCGCTTGGCGACCACCTTCGCCAGCGCCTTGGCGGTGACAAGCGGATCGAAGCGGTCGCCGTCGATCTCCTCCATCAGCGCGGCGTGGAGCGCCGGCGACACCGTGATCGCGTTGCCGTTGATGCCGAGATTGAAGGGCGCGGCGATCGGCACCTTGACGTGGCCGAGCCCGAGCGAGGACGCGATCGCGACGGGCGCGAGCAGATGCGCGGCGTCGAACAGGCCGATATTGAGCTTGTCGCGGACGTTGGACCAGGACACCTCGCGCACCAGCTCGACCTCGAGCCCTTCGGCAGCGGCAAAGCCCTTGTCGACGGCGACGATCAGGGCGGCGGCATCAACCAGCGGAATGAACCCGATGCGAAGGGGCGCGGTCATTTCAGCATCTCCGACGCGGTGATGATCGACTGCGCGATCTCGCCGATTTTCTTCTTCTCGCGCATCGCGGTGGAGCGCAGCAGCACATAGGCTTCGTCTTCGGTGAGGCCCTTCACCTTCATCAGGATGCCCTTGGCGCGTTCGATGATCTTGCGGTCCTCGAGCTGCGACTTGGTGCGTTCCAGCTCCTCCTGGAGCTTGGCGAAAGCGTTGAAGCGAGACACGCAGAGGTCGAGGATCGGCTTGATGCGCTCCTTCTTCAGCCCGTCGACGATGTAGGCGGATACCCCCGCCTCGACCGAGGCTTGGATCGAGGCGGAATCGCTCTGGTCGACGAACATCGCGATCGGCCGCTTCACGGCGCGGCTGACCTGGAACATCGCCTCCAGCACGTCGCGACTGGGGTTCTCCAGATCGATCAGGATGATGTCGGGGTCGACCGCATAAATACGGGCAAGCAGGCTCTGCATCTCGCGGATATGGACGACCTGCGTGAATCCGGCCTCCCGCAATCCTTCCTCCAGGATCGCAGCCCGGATCGGGCTTTCATCGACGATCACGATTTTGGGCGACTGTTCGGCGCTCATAGCTCACTCACCACCAGTGATTCATCCATAGCACGCCGGAACGCCCTGCAAAGGGTTGTAATTGTGGGCAATTGGGACTAGCTCAGGCCGGTCAATCAGGCAGTTCAGATATGGATCAGACGGCTGCGCCCAAGGTCAGCTTCGTGTCGCTCGGGTGTCCCAAGGCATTGGTGGATTCCGAGCGCATCATCACGCGCCTGCGCGCCGAGGGTTACGAGCTCGCCCGCAAGCATGACGGGGCCGACATCGTCATCGTCAACACCTGCGGATTCCTCGACAGCGCCAAGCAGGAATCGCTCTCGGCGATCGGCGAGGCCATGGCCGAGAACGGCAAGGTGATCGTAACAGGCTGCATGGGCGCGGAACCCGAGCAGATCGAGCAGGCCTATCCGGGCGTGCTCTCCATCACCGGCCCGCAGCAATATGAGAGCGTGCTCGACGCCGTGCATCGCGCGCTGCCGCCGGCCCATAATCCGCATCTCGACCTGGTGCCGCCACAAGGCATCAAGCTGACGCCGCGGCACTATGCCTATTTGAAGATCTCCGAAGGCTGCAACAACCGCTGCACCTTCTGCATCATCCCGAAGCTGCGCGGCGATCTCGTCTCGCGCCCCGCCAACGACGTGCTGCGCGAGGCCGAGCGCCTGGTCGGCGCCGGCGTCAAGGAGCTGCTGGTGATCTCGCAGGACACGTCCGCTTACGGCATCGATCTCAAATACGCCGAGAGCCCGTGGAAGGATCGCCAGGTCCGTGCCAAATTCCTCGATCTCGCGCGCGAGCTCGGCGAGCTCGGAGCATGGGTCCGGCTGCAATATGTCTACCCCTACCCGCATGTCGATGATGTCATCGCGCTGATGAACGAGGGCAAGGTGCTGCCCTATCTCGACATCCCGTTCCAGCACGCGAGCCCCGAGGTGCTGAAGGCGATGAAGCGCCCGGCGGCGCAGGACAAGACGCTGGCGCGCATCAAGCGCTGGCGTGAGGAATGTCCCGATCTCGCCTTGCGCTCCACCTTCATCGTCGGCTTCCCCGGCGAGACCGATGCCGACTTCGCCTATCTGCTCGACTGGCTGGATGAAGCGGAGATCGACCGCGTCGGCTGCTTCAAATACGAGCCGGTCGCGGGCGCCACGTCGAATGCGATCGAGAACCCGGTCCCGGAAGAGATCAAGCAGGAGCGCTACAATGCGCTGATGGCCCGCCAACAGAAGATCTCGGCACGGCGGCTGAAGCGCAAGGTCGGCACACGCCAGCAGATCATCATCGACGAGGTCGGCCCGACGGTGGCAAAGGGCCGCTCCAAGGCGGATGCGCCCGAGATCGACGGCGCCGTCTATCTCTCCAGCCGCCGCCCCTTGCGCGTCGGCGAGATCGTCACCGCCAAGATCGAGCGCGCCGACGCATACGATCTGTACGGCAGCGTCGCGGGATTCTGACGGCTCGTCAAAACTTGACCTGCGTCCGGAAGCAGCGAGGAAGCCGCGCTTCGTACCTGACCGATACACGCCAGGCGCGTGTTTTTTTAGAACGTCTGCTTGACAAGTCCAGCCGTTCGGCTGTACGGACGCGCCCCATGATCAACTCTCGGACCCACCGCCGCGCAGCTTTCCGTCGTCGCACCCGCGACGATGATGGGTTGCGCCATGTCCGACGACGCCGCTGATCGCCTGAATTCAGCAGAGTTTTCGAGAAGGCCGCACCCGCAAAGTGCGGCCTTCTTGCTTTCGCGCGTCTTTTCCATCCGCCTCCAGAGGAGTTCGACATGACCACCGCCACCCATCCGTATGACGCGCTGATGGACATCACGGCACGACCCAAGGCCGTGTTCGTCCGGGGCGCCGGCTCCTATCTCTGGGACGACAGCCGCAAGCGCTATCTCGATTTCGTGCAGGGCTGGGCCGTGAACTGCCTCGGCCATTCGCCGCCTGCGATCGTCGATGCGCTCGCCGCGCAGGCCAAGCGGCTGCTGACGCCCAGCCCGGCCTTCTACAATGAGCCGAGCCTCAGGCTCGCCCAGGCTCTGGTCGAAGGCAGCGCTTTCGACCAGGTGTTCTTCGCCAATTCAGGCGCGGAAGCCAACGAGGGCGCCATCAAGCTGGCGCGGAAATACGGCAGCCTCCACAAGGGCGGTGCGTTCGAGATCATCAGCTTCGAAGGCAGCTTCCACGGAAGGACGCTGGCGACGATGTCGGCCTCGGGCAAGAAGGCGTTCGAGCCGCTGTTCGAGCCAAAAGTCGCTGGCTTCAAGAAGGCCAAGCTCAACGACATTGCCTCCGTCGAGAAGCTGATCAACGACAACACCGTCGCTGTGATGCTCGAGCCGATCCAGGGCGAGTCCGGCGTGTGGCCGGCGAGTGATCAGTTCCTGCAAGAGCTGCGCGCGCTCACCGAGTCGCACGGTCTTCTGCTGATCTTCGACGAGATCCAGACCGGCATGGGCCGGACCGGAAAACTTTTCCACCACGAGCACACCGGGATCTCGCCCGACATCATGACGCTCGGCAAAGGTATCGGCGGCGGCGTGCCGCTCGCCGCCCTGCTTGCGGCCGAACGCGCCTCCTGCTTCGCGCATGGCGATCAGGGCGGCACGTTCAATGGCAACCCGATCATGTGCGCGGCGGGGCTTGCGGTGCTGGAAGCGGTCAGCAAGCCGAACTTTTTGAAGTCGGTCATCGAGACCGGGCTGCTGCTCGAAAGCGAGCTGCAGAAAGTCTCGGCCCGGCACGGGCTTGGCGGCGTGCGGGGCCGAGGCTTGCTGCTGGCGCTCGACCTCAAGCTGCCGATCGCGCCGGGGATCGTCGCGCAGGCGTTCGAGGCCGGCGTGCTCCTGAACGCGCCGCAGGTCGACACGCTGCGCTTCATGCCGGCGCTGAACGTCACGCGGGCTGAGATCGCCGAGATGATCGATTGTCTCGACGCGATTCTGACCAAGGCCGGCGCGGCACGGCGGGTGGCGTAAAACACGTCTCGTGCCCCGGACGCAGCGCAGCGCCCCTTCGGCGATGCGCTGCAGAGCCGGGGCCCCATCTCTCTGCATGGTGCGCATCTACGCCGCAGCGCTTGCGCGCTGCAGCTTGTCCGGGACCCCGGAGCAGGTGATGACGGAAGAAACTACGGCTTCAAGATCGACGCGCCCGTCGTCCTGCGGCTTTCCAGCTCGATATGCGCCTTCGCGGCGTCCTTGAGCGCGTAGGCGTGGTTGATCGGCACGTGCAGCTTGCCATTGATGACGGCGGCGAACAGCGTGTCGGCGCCTTCCAGCAATTCCGAGCGCTTGCCGACATAGTCGTTGAGCTTCGGCCGCGTCGCAAACAGCGAGCCGTGATTGTTGAGCTCGGCGATCGAGAACGGCGGCACGGGACCGGAGGCATTGCCGAACGAGACGAACATGCCGCGCGGCTTCAGGCAGGACAGCGAGCCCGGGAAGGTCGCTTTGCCGACGCCGTCATAGACCACGTCGCAACCCTCGTTGCGGCTGATCTGCTTGACGCGCGCGACGAAGTCTTCCTCGTTGTAGAGGATAACGTGGTCGCAGCCATTGGCCTCCGCAAGCTCGGCCTTCTCGCGCGAACCCACCGTGCCGATGACGTGGGCCCCGAGCGCCCTCGCCCATTGGCAGGCAAGCAAGCCGATGCCGCCGGCGGCTGCGTGGATCAGCACGCGATGATGCGGCTCGACCTTGAAGGTCTTGTGCAGGAGATACCAGACCGTGAGCCCCTTCAGCATCAGCACGGCGCCCTGCTCGTGGGTGATGTGGTCGGGCAGCTTGACCAGCTTCTCCCAGGGGATGTTGCGCTCGCCGGTATAGGCGCCGAGATTGTGATAATAGGCCACGCGGTCGCCGGGATGGAAATTGGTGACGCCCGGTCCCACCGCGACGACCTCACCCGAGGCCTCGTTGCCGGCGATGAAAGGCAATCCCGGCGCCTTGTAGAGGCCGGTACGGTAATAGACGTCGATGAAGTTCAGGCCGACCGCGTGCTGGCGGATGCGCACCTCGCCGGGCCCGGGCGCCGGCACGTCGACGCTCTCATAGACCAGGGCTTCGGGGCCTCCGACCTTGTGCACACGGACGGCTTTGGTCATCACCTGACCTCCTCTTCTCGCGGCTCAGCGAACGGCATCGCGCCCGCCTTGTCAACTCGACCCAGTTAGGAACGGCTAGACGGACGGCGTGCCGGCTTTCCTGCGGTTGCGCTTGGCCAGCACGTTGAAGAATTCGACCGCCGCCGAGAACGCAATCGCAAAATAGATGTAGCCGCGCGGAATGTGGAATTGGAATCCGTCCGCGACCAGCGCGACGCCGATCAGCACCAGGAATGCCAGCGCCAGCATCTTGGTGGTCGGATGCTCCGCGACGAATCGCGACACCGGCCCCGACGAAATGTACATGATCAGGCAGGCGATCACGACGGCCGCGATCATGATCTCGATGTCCTGCGCCATGCCGATCGCGGTGATGATCGAGTCCAGCGAGAACACGACATCGATGATCACGATCTGGACGATCACCCAGAAGAAGGCGTTGCCGGCGGACTTCTCGTCGCCCTCGCCGTCATCGGCTTCGACCTCGCCGTGAATCTCGTGCGTCGCCTTGGCGATCAGGAACAGGCCGCCGGCGATCAGGATGAGATCGCGCCAGGAGAAGTCGTAACCCTTGACGGCGAACACCGGCGCGGTCAGCCCGATCAGCCAGACCAGGAGGCTGAGCAGGACGATGCGGAACAGCAGCGCCAGCGCCAGCCCGATCTGGCGGGCGCGATGCGCCTGCTTCTCCGGAATGCGCGAGACGATCACCGACAGGAAGATGACGTTGTCGATGCCGAGCACGATCTCGAGCGCCGTCAATGTCAGCAGCGCAGCCCAGGCTTCGGGACTGGTGAGGAGATCGATCATGCGAAGGATCTCACCAGTCGTATCAGGGCATCGCTGAAGCTGATCCAGAGCGCGATGGCACAAAGCACTATTGTCACGCCGGTGCCGACGCGGAAATCCATCTGCAGCACATAGAGGCCGAGCAGCGCCCAGATAGCGATCAACGACATCGTCAGCCAGCGCAGCCGCACGACGCGGACCGGATGCAGCACGTGAAACGGCACGAAGGTCAGCACCACGAGCACGGCGACCAGCAACGTCGACCAGAGCGGCGGCCAGTGCAGCAGGAACAAATAGAACGCCGCCGCATTCCACAGTGCCGGGAAGCCGCGGAAATGATTGTCGTCCGCCTTCATGCGCAGATCGGCGAAATATAATGCGCTGGTGACGATGATGGCGACGCCGAGCAAGGGAGCTGCGACCGGCAGCAACAGCCCGCTGGCCACGATCGCGTAAGCCGGCACGAAGACATAGGTGACGAAGTCGACCACGAGATCGAGCACGTCACCCGACCAGTTCGGCTGCACCTTCTTGACGTCGAGCCGGCGCGCGATCGGACCGTCGATCGCGTCGATGATCAGGGCAACGCCCAGCCACTGAAACATCGCTGCCCAGTGCTCGCGCACGGCCTCCAGCATCGCCAGCAGCGCGATCGCCGCACCGAACGCGGTGAAGATGTGGACCGAGAACGCCGCGGCGCGGATCGCGGGGCTGGGCTTCAGGGAATCCTCTTGGCTGTCCATGGCTTCTGCTACCAGAATGAGACCGATTTGCACATCCGCCATTGCGGCGCGCCGTTGCACAATTCGTCATAAAATCAGGCAAAATCAGCGGGCTTGAATTTGCCGCGGGGCGTGTCAATTGTCCTTCCATGACAGACGCATCGACACTCCATGACGCCGCCGTGATCGGCGGCGGACCGGCAGGACTTGCAGCGGCGATCGCGTTGGCGCAGGCGGGTGCGCGGACCGCGCTGGTGGCGCGCCGCGTGCCCTATGCAGACAACCGCACCACCGCACTGTTGGGGGCCTCCGTCGATCTTCTGGAGAGCCTCGGCGTCTGGTCGCACTGCAAGGAAAAGGCGGCCGCGCTCGAGGTGATGCGCCTCGTCGACGACACCGGCCGGCTTTTCCGTGCCCCGGAGGTCCGCTTCTCCTGTCACGAAATCGGTCTCGACGCGTTCGGCTACAACATCGACAATCGTTCGCTGATGCTGGCGCTCGAAGAACGCGCGGCCGAACTCCCCCACCTCGTCCGTTGCGACGACGAGGCGGAAAGCGTCTTGATCGAAGCCGACGCGGTCGCCATTCGCACGGCCGCGGCACAATTCCTCTCGGCCCGGCTCGTGGTCGGCGCCGATGGTCGGCATTCGCTATGCCGCGAGGCTGCCGGCATCGCGGTGATGCGGCGTGAGCTGACGCAAACCGCACTGACCTTCAACGTCTGCCATGCACGGCCGCATCGCAATGTCTCGACCGAGTTCCACACGCCGCACGGTCCTTGCGTGTTCGTGCCCCTGCCCGGCGATCGCTCCAGCATCGTCTGGGTCGCGGCGCCGGCGGAGGCCGAGCGGCTTCGCGGCCTGAGCGACGAGGAGTTGTCCGCCGCGATCGAGAAGCAGTCGCATTCGATTCTGGGACGCATGACGGTCGAGCCCGGCCGCAACCTGTTCCCGCTGGCGATCGAGCGTCCAAGATCCTTCGGCCGTGACCGTATCGCGCTCGTCGGAGAAGCGGCCCATGTGGTTCCCCCGATCGGCGCCCAGGGCCTTAATCTCGGCCTGCGCGATGCCGCCGACATCGCCCGGGTCGCGGGCGAGGCCCTCGCAGCGGGCCGGGATCCGGGCGCGAGCGACGTGCTCAAGCGCTACGACCGGGCGCGGCGTCCGGACGTCTTGAGCCGGACCTTTGCGATCGACATCGCCAACCGCTCCCTGCTCAACGATTTCCTGCCGCTGCAGCCGGTCCGCGCCGTTGGCATGCGCCTGCTCGGCGCCATCGGCCCGCTCCGTCGCTTTGCGATGCGCGAGGGCCTGGCGCCGACATGGCGAAGGTAAGCCGCCTCACGGGAGCGCCAGCCGGCCGCTCTGGATCGCCCACATCACGCTGGTCAGCGTGACCACCGATGCGAAGGTGCCGAGCAGTACCGCAACGGAGGCGGATTCGATCCAGGCATCGTTCTGCCGAGCGATCACGAACACGTTCAGGGCCGGTGGCAGTGAAGCCATCAGTACAGCGGTCGCGGCCCAGGGCTGCGCAAACGGACCGAACGCCAGCATCAGGCCGAATGCCGTGAGCGGATGGATCAGGAGCTTGACCGCGATCACGCCCGGCACCTCCCAAGGCACGCGGTCGAATGGGCGCAGCGCCACGGTCACGCCGAGCACGAACAGCGCGGTCGGCGCAGCTGCGTTCTGGAGGAAGGTGATGGTGCGGTCGAGCGCAACCGGCAGCTCGATATGCAGCGCTGCAACCGCTGCACCAAAACAGGCCGACATGATCAGCGGGTTGAGCACGATCTGCTTCAGCACGACGCCGAAGGCGTGGACGAGCGAGGGATGGTCGCGGTCGGACAACTCGATCAAGAGCGGCACGATCGTGAACAGGAAGATGCTGTCGCAGCAGAAGATCAGCGCGGTTGGCGCCGATGCCTTCGGCCCAAGCACTGCGAGCGCCAGGCCCGGCCCCATATAACCGATATTGCCGTAGCCGCCGGAGAGGCCCGCAAGCGTCGCCTCGCGCAGCGTCAGCCGGCCGAGAACCTTGCCGGCGACCAGCGCGAGCGTGAACGCCGCAACCGTCGCCAGCGTGGTCGCGATCAGGAACGGTGGATTATTCAGCTCCGCAAACGGCGTCTTCGACATGATCGCGAACAGCAGCGCTGGCAGCGAGACGTAAAGCAGGAAGAAGTTCATCCAGGCGAGGCCCGATTCCGGCAGGGACTTGGCCTTGCCGCACGCGAATCCGACGAAGATCAAGCCGAAATAAGGCAGAGCCAGATTGAGGATATTGAGCATTGATGAAGTGTTTTCTGAAGACTTGGGGGCTACCCGTCCCTGACGCGAAGGTTAATTCCGGTGACGCCACTAGCATCGGCCACAATCCTGGTCTATCGACGGGGGATGATTAAAGCGCGGACCGCCAAATTCCAGATCGGACAGGTCGTGCGCCACCGGATCTTCTCGTTCCGGGGCGTGATCTTCGACATCGATCCGGAATTCAACAACACCGAGGAGTGGTGGCTCTCGATTCCCGAGGAGGTGCGGCCCCACAAGGACCAGCCGTTCTATCACCTGCTCGCGGAGAACGCGGAATCGGAATACGTCGCCTATGTCTCGGAGCAGAATCTGTTGCCCGACGATTCCGGCGAGCCGGTCCGGCATTCACAGGTTGCCGAGATCTTCATCAAGGACAAAGCCGGCGGCTATCGCCCGCGCAATCCGTCGCTGAACTGAAATTCGCCGCCAGCAAGCGGCCCGCAAAAAAGGCGCTCAAACCGAGCGCCTTTTTCGTGTTTGGGATGTGGTCCCGATTACTTCTGACCAGCCGCAGCTGTGCCGGGAGGCATGCCCTGCTGCTCGAGCTTCTTGCGCTGCTCCTCCGCCTTCTTCTGAAGCTCTTCCTGAAGCTTCTTCTGGGTTTCCTCGAACACCTTCGGGTCGGTCGGCGGACCGTCATAGGCCTTCTGGAATTCGCCGGCGAGCGGCAGCGGCAGGGTCAGCGGCGCGCCGTTGGCATTGATCGCCTGGACAACGAGGTTCTGGCCCTTCTTCATGCTGTTGATGAGCTCGGGCGTGGCCTCGTAATCGGACATGCAGCCGTTCTGGAAGCAGATCACGTAGGGCTGCTGCAGCGGCGCGTTGCTGTCCACGATGATGCGGGTGCCGTGCACGAGCTGCATGCCGAGCGGCAGCGTCACACGCAGAATCTTCTTGGGTTCGCCTTCGGGCTCGATGATCACGGCGGCGATGACCGGCTGGCCCGACTCGATGCGGCCGTCCTTGCCGGTGAAGCAGACCTGCTTGGCGTTGGCGTCCTGGCCCTTCAGGCAGAACTTGGTCCAGGGGGCATAGATCAGCTGGATCTGCTGATCGGCCGGCTGGGCTGCGCCCTGCTGCTGGCCGCTCTGCGCCGGAGCCTGCTGGGCCTGCGGTGAGGCCGCCGGCGCCGGAGCCTTGGGGGCAGCCTTCGGCGCCGCTTTCGGGGCCGGAGTCGCCTTGGGCGCGGGCGCGCCAGGAGCTGGTGCGGGAGCTTGGGCCTCAGCGGCAAACGGAACGGCCAACGCCGTCGCCGTCAACAGGGCGAGAAGTCGCCCGCGCGGCCGGACGGACGCGGCCAAGTAACGGAAATTCATTGCGGAAAACCCTTTCTGAACGGGAAGTGCCCGAACCGCTCCGAAGCGCCGAACCTGGCCGCCTTGGGCGCGGCTCTCTTCCCGTCAATTGAGGCGGATAAGTGACGGGCTCGGCGCTCTTGCGCGATTGACCGCCTTCTTAACGTGGCCGACGAAAAGATCAATGCCGACAGCCATCTTTGGCCACACCCACAGCTGCGCCCAGGGGAAATTCCCTGTGATAGGATTCAGGCCTGCCGGTCCTCGAATCAACGTGTGCCGATGTTCATGTTCCAGCGCCTCTTCGAGGGCCCCGGACTCCGCCTTTGCCGTCTCGCCCCGGCCCTCGTTTTGGCCCTCTCCGTCGGATTGTCGGCAGGCGGCGCGTGTGCCGAGGAAGCCCATGCCATTGCCATGCACGGCAAGCCGGCGATACCTGCCGATTTCACCCACATGCCCTACGTCAATCCGGATGCCCCCAAAGGCGGACGCATGACGTGGGGCGTTCTCGGCACCTTCGACAGCCTCAATCCTTTCATCGTGAAGGGGTTGGCCGTGCAGCAGGTGCGGAGCTACGTGGTCGAGAGCCTGCTCGCGCGCGGCCAGGACGAGCCGTTCACGCTTTATGGCCTGCTCGCCAGGACCGTCGAAACCAACGACGACAGGACCTTTGTCACGTTCCACCTCGATCCGCGCGCCCACTTCTCCGACGGCAAACCCGTGCTGGCTGAAGACGTGCTGTTCTCCTGGCAACTCCTGCGCGACCACGGCCGTCCCAATCACCGGCAATATTACGCCAAGGTCGCAAAGGCCGAGGCGCCCGACCCCCTCACCGTCCGCTTCGACCTCTCTGGCGCCAATGACCGCGAGTTGCCACTGATCCTCGGCCTGATGCCAATCCTGCCCAAGCATGCGGTGGACCTCGCCAGCTTCGAGGAGACAACGCTGACGGGCCCGATCGGCTCGGGCCCCTATCGCGTCACGGCGGTGAGGCCCGGCGCCAGCGTGACGCTGACCCGCAATCCCGACTATTGGGGCCGTGATTTGCCGATCAATCGCGGGTTCTACAATTTCGACGAGATCAGGCTCGACTATTTTCGCGAGGCCAACGGCCAGTTCGAGGCCTTCAAGCGCGGCCTCTATGATTTCCGTGTCGAGCACGAGCCGCTGCGCTGGCACGACGGCTATGATTTTCCCGCTGCACGAAGCGGTGAAGTGATCCGCGATACCGTCAAGCCGGGGGTGCCGCAGCCTTCCGAATTCCTGGTGTTCAACACCCGCCGACCGATCTTCGCCGACATCCGCGTACGCAAGGCGCTGACGCTGCTGTTCGATTTCGAGTTGGTCAACCGCAATTATTTCTTCGGCCTCTATTCGCGCGTCGCCGGCTATTTCGCCGGCTCGGAACTATCGGCCTACGGCCGGCCTGCGGATGCGCGTGAGCGTGAGCTGCTGAAACCCTTCGCCGCCGGGATCCCGCCCGACATCATGGACGGCAGCTACCGCCTGCCGGTCACCGACGGCTCGGGTCGCGACCGCGCGACACTGCGCGCCGCGCTGAAACTGTTGTCGGAGGCCGGCTACGATCTCGACGGAACCGTGCTGCGCAACCGCGCGACCAAGGCGCCCTTCACCTTCGAGATCATGGTCACAACCCGCGACCAGGAGCGCATCGCGCTCGCCTTCCAGCGCGACCTCAAGCGCGCCGGCATCGAGCCGACCGTGCGCTCGGTCGATCCCGTGCAGTTCGATCAGCGCCGACTCGCTTACGAGTTCGACATGATCCAGAACCGCTGGGACCAGTCGCTGTCGCCCGGCAACGAGCAGTATTTCTATTGGGGCAGCGCTGCCGCCGACAATCCGGGGACCCGCAACTACATGGGCGCCAGGGATCCCGCCGTCGATGCCATGATCGCCGCTCTGCTGGAGGCCCGTGAACATGCGGATTTCGTCTCGGCGGTGCGCGCGCTCGACCGCGCCTTGGTCGCGGGCTTCTACACAATCCCCTTGTTTAACGTATCCGAGCAATGGATCGCGCGCTGGAATCGGATAGAACGGCCGAAGGCCACTTCGCTGTCCGGCTATCTGCCGGAGACCTGGTGGTCGAAGGGGCAGCCGGAAGCCCATCAAGCAAAGTGACGCCGTGAACCAGCCAGCAATATCGCCGACGCTCGACACGCTGTTTCAGCGCACGCTGACCCGGCAGCCGCACGCGCCGGCTCTGCTCGATCCCCTCAACAAGACGCACGTGACCGGGCACCAGCCGCGGCGGATGAGCTACGCCGAGGCCGATACGGCGATCGAGGCGCTGTCGGCGCATTTCGTCGAATCCGGCCTGCCGGCCAATTCCGTCATCGCGATCCAGCTGCCCAACACGGTCGAATTCGTGCTGACGGTGCTCGCCGCCCACCGCGCGGGCCTCGTCGTCGCCGTGCTGCCGCTGCTGTGGCGGCATGCGGAACTGACCGCCGCGCTCAACCGCACCGCGGCGCGCGCCATCGTCACCATGAGCACGGTCGATGGCGTCAGCTATGCCGACCTGGCGATGCAAGCAGCGGCAGAAGCATTCTCGATCCGTCACGTCTGCGGCTTCGGCACCGATCTGCCCGAGGGCATGGCTTCGCTCGACGACGTGCTGGCCCGCCCGCCCGGCAGCACGCGCACCGTGATCCAGGACGGCCGCAAGGCGGCGATGATCTCTTTCGACGTCACCGCGGAAGGTTTTCGCCCGGTGCCGCGGCCGCATTTCAGCCTGATCGCCGGTGGCCTCGCGATGTCGCTCGAGGCCGACGTCAAGCAGGGCGCGACCGTGATGGCGGCGTTCGCGCCGATGTCGTTCGCGGGGCTAGCCTCTTCGCTGGCGGTCTGGCTGCTCTCGGGCGGCACGCTGGCGCTGCATCATCCCTTCGAGAGCGAGGTGCTGGAGCAGCAGATCAACCAGCACAAATGCGAGGTGCTGATCGCGCCTGCCCAGCTCGCGCTACGCCTCGGCGATTCCGATCTCGCCGCGCGGATGCCGACCTTGCGCAACGTCATCGGCCTCTGGCGCGCGCCCGAGCAGGTCGCCGCAAGCGATGCCTGGATAGCGCCGCATGCGCGGCTGACGGATGTCTATCTGTTCGGCGAGGCTGGCCTGTTCGGCGCCCGCCGCGGCGAGGACGGCATGCCTGTCGCGGTGATGCCGGGGCCGCACGGCGCCCCGCGCGAGCAGTCCGGCTCCTCCATCGCGGGCGAGATCCTGCTGACCCCGAAGGGCACGCTCGGCCTGCGCGGGCCGATGGTGCCGATCGCAGCCTACGCGCCGCCGCAGCCGGTCGGCGACACGCTGGTCGCGCAGCCGCCGCGCGACTATGTCGATACCGGCTATGCCGCGCGGCTCGACCGTCCGAGCGGCGCAATCTGCATCACCGCGCCGCCCTCCGGCATCATGGCCGTCGGCGGCTACCGCTTCCTCTCCAACGATCTCCAAGAATGGGCTCGCCGCCTCGGTCAGGGTGCCCTGCTCACCGCCCTGCCCGACCGCCTCTCCGGCCATCGGCTGGCAGGCCGGGCCCACGACAATGCCCGCGCCCGCGAGGCGCTCAGCGAGCTCGGGCTCAACCCCCTGATGGTCGAGGCTTTTCGTGACCGCTCGGGGCAGGTCTAGGCCCAGTTCCACCCGTTCCGTTGACGCTGCATTAAGGCAGCCAAACTAGATTGTGCGGCATCTGTCGCGTGATCAGAGTTTGCAATGTCCCAGGCGGGCCCGATCCTGTTTGTGTCCAATGCCGAACGGCCGCCCTTCATTGCGGCGCTGGACGAGGCCCGGCTCTTTCCCGTGGTCGACACCGACTGGGCCAGCGCCGCACGCGCGGTCGAGCAGGTGCAGCCGGCCGCCGTTCTCGCGGCGATGCATGCCGGACACGAGCCGCACATGGCTCCGCTCGCGAAGAAGATTGCGAGCCAGTCACCCTACCTTCCCTTCGTAGCCATGGATGCCGCGGGCACGCTGCCGCACAACGCCCTGCCCTTCGCCTCACGCGGCGGCAATCCCGACCGCCTGATCGCGCGGCTCCGCGCCGCGCTGCGTGTGCGCACCCTTCACGCCACCGTGCTGCGCCGGCTGCCGGAAGCGACGGTCCCGTTGCCCGCGGCCGATCCCGCACGCGATGCCACCGTGCTCCTGATCGGCCGCGGCGCGGCCTATCCTGCGCTGTCGGTCGCGCTCGGCGAACGCATCGGCGTCATCGGCGCGCTCTCGATCGAAGCCGCCGCCAAGCATCTCAACACCCGCGACCTCGATGGCGTCGTGCTCGCCGAAGGCTTTACGGCGCGCGTCACCGATGCCTTCCTGACGGTGCTCGCCGAGGACACCCGCTTCCGTAGCCTGCCCGTCGTCGTCACCGCACACCAGCTCGCGCAAAGTTACGATCTGCCCAATCTCGAGCTGATCTCCGGCGAGCCGGTGAAGGTCGCCGCCAATGCACTGCCACTGATCCGCCAGCATGCGATGGAAGCACAGCTGAGCCGCACGCTGCGCTCGATCGATGCCGGCGGCTGGATCGATCCACGCAGCGGCCTACTCACCGTGGAAGCCTTCGCCCGAGATTTTGCCAAGGCGGTCGAACAGACCTTGGCCCGCGGCGGCGGCCTCTCTGTTGCCCGTTTCGCCTTCGATCCCAATAATCCCCGTGCCCAGCTCGATGCCGCGCGGATCCTCAGTCGCCTGATGCGGCAGATGGATTTTGGCGCGGCGCAGAAGGACGGTTCGGTGATCGTGGTGTTCGCAGAGACCGACTTCCGCACCGCCCATATGATCGCGCGTCGTCTGTCGGCGGTGATGCGGCACACCGCGAACGGCAAGCACGAGATGCGCAGCGATCCCGTGGTCAGCGTGGATTCGCTGTCGGCATCGGATACGGCGCGCTCGCTCCTTGGGCGGCTCTCCGCCGATGCGTCGCGGGCGGCGTCGTAGTTTTTAGCGAGCGCCTTCAACAAGCACCATCATTGCGAGCCAACGCGTCCGCGCGAAGCGCGGCCCGATGACAGGCTCCGCGAAGCAATCCAAGGCTCTCTCCACGGAACGATTCTGGATTGCTTCGTCGCAAGGGCTCCTCGCAATGACGCGGAGAGGCCGGAGGTTCACGCCGCCTTCCTGCTCTGCGCGAGCTGCGCCAGCTGGCGCATGATCTCCGTGGTGCCGGCGAGACGCTCTTCGGGCGTCTCCCAGTCCTGGAGGAACACCACCTTCATGTCGGGCCGCACCTTCGCGGCCTGGCCGTGGCTGCGGATGAACGTCACCAGGCGATCGGGATAGGCGAAGGAATTGTCGCGGAAGGCGATGACGGCGCCCTTGGGACCTGCATCGATCTTCTCGACATTGGCCCGGCGGCAGAACGCCTTGATCGCGGCGACCTTGAACAGATAGCGGACCTCGTCGGGCAAGACGCCGAAGCGGTCGCGCATCTCGGCGCCAAAATTCTCGATCTCCTCCTCGGTGTCGAGATCGGCGAGGCGCCGATACAGGGACAGCCGCACCGAGAGGTCGTTGACATAGTCCTCCGGAATGAGCACGGGCATGCCGATCGTGATCGATGGCGACCAGCGGTCGGCGGCGGGTTCGGAGACGCCGGCCTTGAGGTTGACGATCGCCTCCTCCAGCATCGATTGATAGAGCTCGAAGCCGACCTCCTTGATGTGGCCGGACTGCTCCTCGCCGAGCAAGTTTCCGGCGCCGCGGATGTCGAGATCGTGCGAGGCAAGCTGGAAGCCTGCGCCGAGGGTCTCCAGCGATTGCAGCACGGTGAGCCGGCGCTCGGCCTGCGCGGTGATCTTCTGCTGCGCCGGCAGCGTGAACAGCGCGTACGCCCGCAGCTTGGAGCGGCCGACGCGGCCACGGAGCTGGTAGAGCTGGGCCAGACCAAACATGTCCGCGCGGTGCACGATCAGCGTGTTGGCGTTGGGGATATCGAGGCCGGATTCCACGATCGTGGTCGACAGCAGGATGTCGAACTTGCCGTCGTAGAATGCCGTCATGATGTCCTCGATCACGGCGGGCGGCATCTGGCCGTGCGCGACCGCGACCTTCATCTCCGGCACGTTCTTGTCGAGGAAATCCTTGACCTCGGCGAGGTCGTCGATGCGCGGCACCACGTAGAACGCCTGGCCGCCGCGATAACGCTCGCGCAACAGCGCCTCGCGGATCATCAAGGGATCGTGCGGGGCGACGAAGGTGCGGACCGCGAGCCGATCGACCGGGGGCGAGGCGATGATCGAGAGTTCGCGCACGCCGGTGAGCGCCAATTGCAGCGTGCGCGGAATCGGGGTCGCCGATAACGTCAGCACGTGCACCTCGGCCCGAAGCGCCTTCAGCCGCTCCTTGTGGCTGACACCGAAATGCTGCTCCTCGTCGACGATGAGCAGGCCGAGGTCGCGAAATTTGATCGCCTTGCCGAGCAGCGCATGGGTGCCGACGACGATGTCGACGGAGCCGTCGGCGAGGCCCTTCTTGACCTGGTTAAGCTGCTTGGTCGGGACGAGGCGTGAGGCCTGCGCCACGTTGACCGGAAAACCCTTGAACCGCTCGGAGAAAGTCTTGTGGTGCTGACGGGCGAGCAGCGTGGTCGGCACCACGACCGCGACCTGCTTGCCGTCGAGTGCCACGGCGAAGGCCGCGCGCAGCGCCACCTCGGTCTTGCCGAAGCCGACGTCGCCGCAGATCAGGCGATCCATCGGGCGGCCCTTTTCGAGGTCCTTCAGGGTGGACTCGATCGCGCCCAGCTGGTCCTCGGTCTCGTCATAGGGAAAGCGCGCGCAGAACTCGTCGTAGAGGCCCTGCTGCACCGGCAGCTTCGGCGCCTCGTGCAGCATGCGTTCGGCCGCGATCTTGATCAGCTCGCCAGCGATCTCGCGGATGCGGTTCTTCAGCTTGGCCTTGCGAGTCTGCCAGCCCGAACCGCCGAGGCGGTCGAGCTCGACGGTGGTCTGGTCGGAGCCGTAGCGCGACAACAGCTCGATGTTCTCGACAGGGAGGAACAGCTTGGTCTCGGCGGCATAATGCAGCTCGAGACAGTCGTGCGGCGCGCCCGCGACGTCGAGGGTCTGCAGGCCGATAAAGCGGCCGATGCCGTGATCGACGTGGACGACGATGTCGCCGGCGGCGAGGCTCGTCACTTCCGAGATGAAATTGTCGAGCTTGCGGCTCGCCTTGCGCGGCCGCACCAGACGGTCGCCGAGGATGTCCTGCTCGCTGATCAGTGCGATCTCGTCGGTCTCGAAGCCGCTTTCGAGGCCGAGCACGGCGAGCATGGTCTCGTTTCGCGGCGTCGCCTGCACCGTCCGCCAGCTGTTGACGCTGGTTGTGTGGGCCAGCTTGTGGTCGCGCAGCATCGAGGTCATGCGGTCGCGCGAGCCTTCGGTCCACAGCGCGATCACGACCTTCTTGCGCTGGGCCTGCAAGGCCATCACATGCGCGACGACGGACTCGAACACATTGACGGTGGTGTCATTGCGTTCCGGCGCGAAGTCGCGGCCCTTGCGCGCGCCGGCATCGACGACACTCGTGCCGTCGGTCGGCACGGAGAACGGCGTCAGCCGCGCCACCGGGACGTCGCCGAGGCGTTTGCCCCACTCCTCCTCGGTCAGATAGAGCCGGTCGGGTGGCAGCGGCTTGTAGATGGCGCCGCCACCGGGATGCTCCAGCGCCTCGCGTCTGGCCTCGTAATAGTCGAGGACCTGCTTGAAGCGCTCGCGGACGGCATCCTCGGCCTGCGGCTCGATCGCGACCGCCGCGCCTTGCAGATAGTCGAACAGCGTGTCCATCCGGTCCTGGAACAGCGGAAGCCAGTGCTCCATGCCGGGATGGCGGCGGCCTTCACTGACCGCCTCGTACAGCGCGTCGTCGCGCTCGGGCGCGCCGAACTCGGCGACATAGCCCATGCGGAAACGGCGGATGGTATCGGTGACGAGCTGAAATTCCGAGATTGGCACGAGGTCGAGCGCGCGCATGTCGAGCAGCGTGCGCTGGGTCTCGGCGTCGAACGAGCGGATCGATTCCAGGCTGTCGCCGAAGAAGTCGAAGCGCACGGGCTGGTCGAGGCCGGCCGGAAACAGGTCCAGGATGCCGCCGCGCACGGCGTATTCACCAGGCTCGCGCACGGTCGAGGAGCGGTTGTAGCCGTTGTGCTCGAGCCAGGCGACGATGGTGTCCATCGGCACCACGTTGCCTGGCGCAACCGACAGCGCCTGCGCCGCGACGAGGTCGCGCGCAGGCACGCGCTGCACCACGGCGTTCACCGTGGTCAGCACGATCAGCGGCTTGTCGCTGCCGGCGAGCGCAGCCAGCCGCGCCAGCGTTGTCAGGCGTTGCGCCAAAATGCCGCCATGCGGCGAGACGCGGTCATAGGGCTGACAGTCCCAGGCCGGGAAGGTCAGCACCGGCAGATCGGGCGCGAAGAATTGCAGTGCCCGTTCGAGCTGCTGCATGCGCGGACCGTCGCGGCAGACCACCGCAAGGCTGACCGCCGGCTTCTTCGGCCGCGCCGCGATGGCACGGGCGAGATCGGAGACGACGAGGCCTTCGGCGCCCTCGGCGACATTGGCAAGCGTCAGCGCGCGGCCGGGCGTCAGCAGCTCGGCCGGTGATTTCATGCCCTGCTTCATGCGTCGCCGTCCGCGATCGGGAATGCCTTGATGCGGGCAAACAGCGCGCCGGGGACATCGGCCGGAAGCACCTTGTCGCCGGTGACCGCGGCATAGAGATCGGGATCGTTGACCTCGAGCAAGCGCTCGAGCTCGATCAATTCAGGCTCGGACAAATTGCCGATCTCGGCATCCGCAAAGCGGCCGAGGATCAGGTCCATCTCGCGCGTGCCGCGGTGCCAGCAGCGGAACAGAAGCCGCTTGCGGCGGTCGTCGAGCCCGCTGCTCGATCGTGTCGTTCCCGTCATGTCTCAAATCCAGTCAAACGCAGAAAGCCCGGACGTGCCGGGCGGGGTGGATATAGCCACTCGGACCGGCCGTGTCAGCCCTTTGTTGTTGCAATTGTTTGTGGTCGTCATTGCCGGGCTTGACCCGGCAATCCATCCTCTTGAATAGATGGATGCGCGGGTTGAGCCCGCGTGACGATTGTTGCGAGAATGCGCCCCAGTCTGCTCAATCCGCTGTTTGCTCCCGTGACCAGCCTGCCCGGCGTCGGTCCGAAGCAAGACAAGCTGTTGCAGTACCTGCTCAGCCGCAACGAGACGCCGCGGCTGGTCGATCTGCTGCTGCACCTGCCGAGCCACGTCATCGACCGCCGGACCCGGCCAAAAATCCGCGACGCCGTCCAGGGAACCATGGTGACGCTGGAGGTCACCGTCGACCGCCATCGCCCGCCCCCGCCGCGCAACGCGCGCGCGCCCTATCTCGTGTACGCCAGCGACGACACCGGAGAGGTCGTGCTGACCTTCTTCCGCGCCAAGCCCGGCTATGTCGAAAAGCTGCTGCCGGTAGGCGAGAAGCGCTACGTCTCCGGCACGCTGCAGATGTATGACGGCATCCCGCAGATCGTGCATCCCGATCGCGTGCTCGACGAAGAGGCGATTGCAAAGCTCTCTGGCATCGATCCGGTGTATCCGCTGACCGAGGGCCTCGCGCTCGGCTCGCTGCGCCGCGCGATCGCGCAGGCCCTTCAAAAGCTGCCAGCCCTGCCGGAGTGGATCAGTCCGGAGGTGATGCGCCGCTGCAATTTTCCTCCGGTTACCGAGGCGCTCACGCGCGTGCACCAGCCGGTCGAGCTCACCGACGTCCTGCCGGACCAGCCGTTCTGGTCGCGTCTCGCCTTCGACGAACTGCTCGCCGGCCAGCTCGCACTCGCCCTGATCCGCGCGCAATTGCGCCGCCCCGCCGGCGTGCGCAATGCCGGCGACGGGCACCTGCGCAACAACATCATCGACGCCCTGCCCTACGCGCTCACGCCGTCGCAGCGCAGCGCTGCTGCGGCCATCGCCGAGGACCTGAAACAGCCCGTGCGCATGCTGCGCCTGCTCCAGGGCGACGTCGGATCCGGCAAGACCGTAGTGGCGCTGTTAGCTGCCACCGCGGTCGCCGAGGTCGGCAAGCAGGCCGCGCTGATGGCCCCGACCGAGATCCTGGCGCGCCAGCACATCAAGACCATCGCCCCGCTCGCCGAGCGCGCCGGCATGCGGGTTGCGATCCTCACCGGCCGCGAAAAGGGCAAGGAGCGTCGGGAGTTGTTGGCGCAGCTTGAAGCCGGCGAGATCAACCTCCTCGTCGGCACGCATGCGCTGATCCAGGACGATGTCATCTTCAAGGACCTCGCGCTCGCCATCGTCGACGAGCAGCACCGCTTTGGCGTGCGCGAACGCCTCGCGCTGACCTCGAAGGGCGAATCCGTCGATGTGCTGGTGCTGAGTGCAACGCCGATCCCGCGCACGCTGGTGCTGACCTATTTCGGCGACATGGACATCTCCGAGCTGCGCGAAAAGCCAGCCGGCCGCCAGCCAATCGACACCCGCGCGGTGCCGATGAGCCGAATCGAGGAGGTCATGGACGGCATCGGCCGCGCGCTCCAATCCGGCAAGCTGGTCTACTGGATCTGCCCGCTGGTCGAGGAATCCGAGGCCGAGGGCACCGAGCACCTGACCAACGCGACGAAGCGTTTCCAAAGCCTGCAAAAACGCTTCGGTGAGCGCGTCGGCCTCGTCCACGGCCAGATGAAGGGCACCGAGAAGGACCGCGTTATGGGCAAGTTCGCCGCCCACGAGATCGGGCTTCTGGTCGCGACCACCGTGGTCGAAGTCGGCGTCGACGTGCCGGCCGCGACCATCATGGTAGTCGAGAACGCCGAACGATTTGGTCTTGCCCAATTGCATCAGCTGCGCGGCCGGATCGGGCGCGGCTCGGAAGCCTCGACCTGCCTGCTGCTGTATTCGGAGCCGCTCGGCGAGATGTCGAAGGCGCGGCTGAAGGTGATCCGCGAAACCACCGACGGCTTCCGCATCGCCGAGGAAGATTTAAAGCTGCGCGGCGAAGGCGACGTGCTGGGCGTGCGCCAGAGCGGCCTGCCCGGCTATCGCATCGCGCGTTCGGAAGTCCATGGCCAGCTCATCACCCAGGCGCGCGACGAGGCGCTGCGCATCCTGAAGGACGATCCGAAGCTGAAGGGCGAGCGCGGCGAAGCGTTGCGGTGCCTGCTGTATCTGTATGAGCGGGACGAGGCGATTCCGCTGATCGGAGCGGGCTGAGCTACAGCCGGGACGCCTCCTCCCCGTCATTGCGAGCGCAGCGAAGCAATCCAGAATCTTGCCGCGGAGGGACTCTGGATTGCTTCCCTGCGCTCGCAATGACGGCGTGGACACAGACCTGCGCATCTCAACCAATCGTCTCGCGGGAGCGAAGGATGCGGCCGCCTCGGTCTTGGCCAAGAGTGCTATCTTTCGTTGCGAGCGTTTTCGTGAAAACCTTCGGCCATGCGCCGGATCATCGTCGTTGGCTCCCAGGGAAGCGGAAAAACAAGCCTGTCCCGAAATCTCGGGCAGAAGCTCGATCTGCCGGTGGTCCATCTCGACGTGCTCTACTGGCGGTCGGGCTGGAAGCCATCCGACAAGGCAAACTTTCGCTCGCGCGTCGCTGAGGCAATCGCGGGCGATGCGTGGGTCGTCGACGGCAGCTTCTCGGGGCTGGCCTTCGATCTCACGCTCGCGCGCGCCGATACGCTGGTCGTTATCGACCGTCCGCGCTGGCTTTGCCAATGGCGCATTCTCTGGCGCTCGGCTTTCGATCGCGCTACCGCACGGCCCGATTTGCCCGAGGGATGTCCGGAACAGTTCGACTGGAAACTGATGAAAGAGGCGTGGCGCTACAACACGGAGCGCGTGCCCGCCATCGAGGCCGAGCGCATTCAATATGGCCCTGATGTCCCGGTCGTGCGCCTGAGACGCGACCGGGATATCCAGGGTTTTCTGGAATCCGTTTCAGCGCACGGCGAGTGAATGATTGTGGTGACGTGAGATCAGGCGATCAGGATTTCTTCTGCGCGATGCGCGCGGCGAACGACTTCAACAGCTCCGCATCCGCCGCCTCGCCCTTCGCGTCCTCCGCGAGATGCTCGAACCACCGCGCAAAACCCTCGTAGATCTGGCTGGCCGGATGATCGGGGCCGAGGAATCCGGAAATCTCCCGCATTTCCGCGACCCAGCGATAGGCTTTCGGGATCATGTCGGGCAGCGCGATCTCGAGCCGAGCCAGGATCGCGGGTTGGCTGAGCGCGAGCTCGTCGCGCAGCGCCTCGGCCGCGCCCGCTTTCGTTGCCGCGATTACCATGGCCGAGCCGATGCCGGCGAGACCCTTGACGATCCCGGCGTAGGACATCTTGAGCGCAGAGGCTGCGCCGACCGGGCCTTCAACGATCCGCACGTCGAGACCAAGGTCGTTCAGAACGGCGACGTCCTTGGCGTACTCGCCGGACATGTAGAAGGCCGGGCTCTTGCCCCCCGGCTGCGGCGGAAAGCCGATGATGCCGGCATCGACGAATGGCGCCTGCGCCGAGCCGATGATCTCCGCGATCCTTTGCACGGTGTCGACATTGACGGCGTTGCAGTCGACCACAACCGGCTTCTTCTCGCGCCGGACGATCAGCGCGGCCAGCCGTTCAGCCAGCGCCACTGCTTCGCCCGGAGGCACGATCGAGAGGATGATATCGGCTTCAGCAAGCGCGTCGTCCTCGGCGCCGACCATGCCAGCGTCCGCCGCGCGCTTCAGGGTGGCTTCACTTCGCCCTTTCAGGGACGTCAGCACGCGTGCGCCATTCTCGCCGAGGCGGCGAGCCACGGCACTGCCCATGGCACCGGGCGCGAGGATCGCAATGGTTTTGGACATCATGCACTCCAGGTCGAATTCCGAACGATACGCTCAGTCGACCGGACAGTAGCAGAGGACGCGAACGCCCGCGTGAATGTGGCCATCCCGCGCGGGAATGGCCCTACTCCACTTTCGCAGGCTGGAGCGCAGACGCATTCGCGATGCGTGCGGCGTTGGCGACGCCCGCGAGCGCGGCGGCCTTCTTCGGATCTGGCGCCGAGCCCGGCTGAACCACGCCGGCCGACATGATCAGCGTGGCCGCGTCCTCAGCGGTGAGATCGACCTCGATGATCTTGCTTTTGGGGACATAGAAGAAGAAGCCGGTGGTCGGATTCGGCGAGCACGGCAGGAATACCGAGACGTGTTCCTCCTGTCCGGGCAGGTTGCGCGCAATGTCTTCGTTCGGCGATTGCGAGATCAGCACGATCGACCACATGCCGGGCGAAGGAAACTCGACCAGGCCCACTTTCCGGAAGCTCGAGCCCTTGCCCGAGAACAATGTCTCGAACACCTGCTTGAGGCCGCGGTAGATGGCGCGCACGGCCGGGATCCGGCCGAGAAAGGTCTCGCCGACGTCGACCAGCGTCCGGCCGATCAGGTTGGCCGCGAGGAAACCGACCAGCGTCAGCGTGAAAAACGCGACAACCAGTCCCCAGCCCGGAATGACGTAGGGCAGATATGTTTCAGGCCGATAGGCCAGCGGCACGAACGGCCGCACCACGCCATCGACCCAGGTCACGAACCACCAGACCAGGTAGAGCGTGATCGCGATAGGCCCCGTCACGACGAGGCCGGTCAGAAAATAATTGCGGAAACGGCCGATCAGGCCGGTATGTGGTTCCGGAATGGGATCAGGTGGCGCAGGCGCGTCGTCGCGGGGGGTCATTAGGGTTCCAGATGGGTCGCAGCACACAAGCTAGGGGCTTCTAGCAGGTTTGGGAAGACTGCGACCAACCGATATCCCTTGTGCCTATTCCACGGTCACCGATTTTGCGAGGTTGCGCGGCTGGTCCACGTCGGTGCCCATCACCACGGCCGTGTGATAGGCGAGCAGCTGCACCGGAACGGCATAGACCATCGGCGTGAACGCCGCCGCCATGTCAGGCATGACGATGGTGACGAGAGAATCGACGGTCGCCTCCGCCGCGCCCTTGGCGTCGGTCATCAGAATGATTTTGCCGCCGCGGGCGGCGACCTCCTGCATGTTTGAGACAGTCTTTTCGAACACCTGGTCATACGGCGCGATGACGACGACGGGCATGGCTTCGTCGATCAGCGCGATGGGTCCGTGCTTCAGCTCGCCGGCAGCGTAGCCTTCGGCGTGGATGTAGGATATTTCCTTCAGCTTCAGCGCGCCTTCGAGCGCCAGCGGAAAACTGGTACCGCGGCCGAGATAGAGCACGTCGCGCGACTTTGCGATCTCGCGCGCCAGACGCTCGATCTCCACCTCGGTGGTGAGCGCATCCGACATCAAGCGCGGGATCTCGACGAGGCCATGGACGAGCTTGGTCTCGTCCTCGTCGGACAATTCACCGCGAGCCTTGCCGGCCGCAATGGCAAGGTTTGCCAGCACCATCAACTGGCAGGTGAAGGCTTTGGTCGAGGCGACGCCGATCTCGGGACCGGCGAGCGTTTGCAGCACGGTCTCGCTCTCGCGCGCGATCGTCGAGGTCGCCACGTTGACGACGGCGACCGTGTGCACGCCCGCGGCCTTGGCGTAGCGCAGCGCCGCCAGCGTGTCGGCAGTCTCGCCGGATTGCGAGATGAAGATGGCGAGATCACCCTTGCGCAGGGGCGCTTCGCGGTAGCGGAATTCGGAGGCGACGTCCACCTCGACCGGCACGCGCGCAAAACGCTCGAACCAGTACTTTGCAACGTAGCCGGCATAGCTCGCGGTGCCGCAGGCCGTGATGTTGATGCGCTGGATCGTCTTGAAGTCGAACGGCAGCTTGACCGGCAGCGCGACGTGCTCGGTTGCCATGTCGACATAGCGCGCGAGGGTATGGCCAACCACTTCGGGCTGCTCGTGGATCTCCTTCGCCATGAAGTGGCGGTAATTGGCCTTGTCGACCAGCGAGGTCGAGGCCGCGTGCCTGATCTTGTCGCGCTGGACGGGGTGACCGTCCTTGTCGAAGATATCAGCGCTCTTGCGTGTGAGCACGACCCAGTCGCCGTCTTCGAGATAGCTGATCGTCTCGGTGAAGGGGCCGAGCGCGATGGCATCGGAGCCGAGATACATCTCGCCGTCGCCATAGCCGATCGCAAGCGGCGGGCCGTTGCGGGCGCCGATCATGAGGTCGTCGTCGCCAGCGAAGATGAAGCCGAGGGCGAAGGCGCCGCGTAAGCGCGCCAGCGTCAGCTTGACCGCTTCGACCGGCTTGTTGCCGCGCGCGAGCAGATCGTCGACGAGGTGCACCACGATCTCGGTGTCGGTCTCGGTGTGGAATACCGTACCCTTCGTCTCGAGCTCCTCGCGCAGCTCGCGGAAATTCTCGATGATGCCGTTGTGGACCACGGCGACGCGTTCGGTCGCGTGCGGATGCGCGTTGTTGACGGTCGGCTTGCCATGGGTGGCCCAGCGGGTATGACCGATGCCGGTGGTACCCTGCAACGGCTCCGCCTCGAGCCGCTTCTCCAGGTTCTTCAGCTTGCCCTCGGCGCGGCGGCGCTCCAGGTGCTTGCCTTCGAGTGTGGCGACGCCCGCGGAATCATAGCCGCGATATTCGAGACGTTTGAGCGAATCCACCAATTGCTCCGCAACCGGTTCGCGCCCGAGAATGCCGACAATCCCGCACATGCGGATCACTATCCCCCAAATCGCCGAAAAATCGCCTAAACGACGCGGTTGGTTTTAGCGAAACTCCTACGGAACCAGGTACTCAATAATTATTGCTGATTGAGACAGCACCGATCACACCGAGCCCCGCCTGCGTCGATTTGGCCGGCCTTTAACCTCGCACGTTAACTCACTGTCAACATGTTTGACCAACGATTCCCGCCCGGGAGAGACGGCCATGAGAAGCTCATCCGACCGCAAAGGCCTGTCGTCGATCTATCTGCGCGCCAGCGAGACCTCGGGCACGCACCTTGCGCATTGGCCGCCGCCCCTGCGCGGCAAGGAGAACAAGCCGCTTTTCATCAAGCATCCCGAAGGCGAGCCGGCCAAGCGCGCCAAGCCGCGCGGCTGGCGCCTGACCCGCGCCATCTTCTCCGAATTTGCCGACGACGAATAGCCTCGCTCACTTCTCCGGCTTCTTTTCGGGAGTCTTGCCGCCGGTCTTCATCTCGCGATAACGCACCGCGCCCCCTTCCCGGATGGTCTGCTGGTTGCGCTCCAGCGCCATCGCATCGTCGGGCACATCGCGGGTGATCACCGAGCCGGAGCCGATATAGGCGCCGTTGCCGATTTTCACGGGCGCGACCAGCGAGGAGTTGGTGCCGACGAAGGCGCCCTGCCCGATCACCGTCTTGTGCTTCCCAAAGCCGTCATAGTTGCAGGTGATGGTGCCGGCGCCGATGTTGGACTTGGCGCCGACGATCGCATCACCGATGTAGGCGAGATGATTGGCTTTCGCTCCCGCCTCGAGAGTCGCGGCCTTGGTCTCCACGAAGTTGCCGATTTTGGCGCCTTCGCCGAGCGAGCTGCCCGGCCTCATGCGCGCGAACGGACCGACAGACGCGTTCTTGCCAATCGAACTCTGCACGATGTGCGAGAAGGAATGGATCACCGCGCCGTCGGCAATCGAGATGCTCGGGCCGATTACCACGAACGGCTCGATGGTGACGTCCTTGCCGAATACGGTGTCGGCGGACAGGTACACCGTCTCCGGCGCGATCAGCGTGACGCCGGCCTCCATCGCCGCTTTGCGTAAGCGCGCCTGCATCACGCCTTCCGCTTCGGCGAGCTGCGCCTTGGTGTTGATGCCGCGCACCTCGTCTTCACTGGTCTCGATCACCACGGACTCCCATCCTTTGTCGCGGACGATGCCGATTGCGTCCGTCAGATAATATTCGCTCTTGGAATTGGCATTGCCGACCTGCCCGAGGATTTCGAGCGCGCGGCGACCGTCGATCGCCATCACGCCGGCGTTGCAGAGATCAATCTTGCGCTCCGCTTCGCTGGCGTCGGGCTGTTCGCGGATCGCGACCAGGCGGTCGCCCTCGACGATGAAGCGGCCATAGCCGGTGGGATCGGCGGCGCGAAAACCGAGCGCGGCGATGGCCGCGCCCCTGGCGAGCGGTTCGCGCAGCCGTGCGAAGGTTTCGGCCGAGATCAGCGGCGTGTCGCCGAACGCGATCAAGAGATCGTCCACCCCCCGCGCGATCGCCTCGCGGGCCGCCAGCACCGCATGCGCGGTGCCGAGCCGGTCGGCTTGCACGAAGGTGAGTGCGTCGGGGCGGCTGCGCCTCGCCTCCTCCGCGACGGCCTGGTGATCGGGACCGATCACGACGGCGAGCGATGTGCCGGTTCCCTTTGGTGCGGCGGCGAGCACATGGGCGAGCAGCGTCTGATGCGCGACGGGATGCAGCACCTTCGGCAGGCTCGATTGCATGCGCGTGCCTTCGCCGGCGGCGAGCACGATCGTAAGGCTGGAACGGGCGGTCATCGGAATCCTGTCAGATACGGCCGGATCAATGGTGCGGCGGACGGCAGGCCGCCCAGATGCTCTCGCCTTGCTACCCCCGCAAACGCCCGGAATTCAAGTGCGGCACGCTTTTCCTGTTAATGTTCCCTGATTGATTCGGGGAAGCCAGACAGGGCTGGGCACTTAACGTTCATGGCAAAGGATTCCGACCCACTGGCGGATGCCTTCGACACCAAGGAGACCGGCGGGCTGTTCTCCGGACTTTTGGCCGAGGAAAGCGCGTTCGACCGCCGCATGATGTGGCGGCTGGGCTCGTGGGGCGTCGCGGCCGTCGGGGCCGTCGTCATCGCGGTGGTGGCCAACCAGGCCCATATTGGCTGGCGCCGTGACCAAATCGCCTCCGCTGACCTCGCACGCCAGGCCGACCGGCTCCAAATGCTGACCAAGGACAGCCAGAACGAGGCACGCCGCCTCGCCGCCGCCATCGAGACGCTGAACAGCGACCGCGACCGGCTCTATTCACGCGTCACGGTGCTCGAGCAGGGTCTCGATTCCGTCACCGGTGCCATCGCCAAGCAGAAAGCCACGCCGCCGCAAGGCGCCAAGCCGCAGGATGTCGCGCCAGCGACCGCAGCTCCCAGCGTCGCGCCGGTAGTCTCGACGCCAGCTCCGGCGAGCGAGAAGCCGCGCACCGAAGCCGCCAAGGATACCCAGAAGGATACCCAGAAGGATACGCCGAAGGAGACTGCGAAGGAGCCGTCGAGCCCGCCGCCGCAGACGGCGGCCGCCGCTTCGCTCGTGCAGCAGTCACCGGCCATGACTTCGGCGCTGCCGACCATTCCGCTGGTGCCGTCCAAGTCGATCATGGCGCCGCCGGATACAGCCGCGTCGAAACTGATTCAACCTGAGGCAGCCGAGAAGGCCGCCGAGAAGAAGCCCGAGCCGGCTCCTACTCCAACCGAGGTCGTCGCGACAGCAACGAAGCCCCCGGAAGCAGCCGAGACCGAAGCGCCCGCGATCGCAGTCCAGCAGACGCGCTTTGCCATCGACCTCGGCGGTGCCAACTCGATCGATGGCCTGCGCACGCTCTGGCGCGGCGTGACCAAATCCCATCCGGAAGTTGGAGCGTTGCGGCCGATCATCATGATCAAGGAGGGCGCCGCGGGCCTCGGCATGCAGCTCCGTTTGGGTGCCGGGCCCCTGATCAACGCCGCCGCCGCCGCAAAACTGTGCGCCGGCCTGACCGAGAACGACCGCCACTGCGAGACCACCGTGTTCGACGGCCAGCGCCTATCGATGCGCGGCGGTCAAGAGAGGGCTCAAGAAAAGGGGCCGGAGAAGACTCAAGACAGGGTTCAAGACAAGAACGCCGAGAAGAGCCAAGAGGCGGTGCCGCAGGCCGAGAGCGCCTCGGCGCCCGCGCCAATTGCAAAGCCGGACAAGCGCCGGCGCAACTATTCCTCGAAACGCTCGAAGCGCGAGGAGCCGCCGCCTGCACCCCCACCTGCGGCGCAGCCCGCGCCGCCGAAGCCGGAGGCGGCGTCAACGTCTGCAGGATCGACGCTGTCCTCGTTCTTCAGGCGATAGGCGCCAAAACATTCGCGGGCGCTTTGTCGGGGGCGGCGCGCGGACTCGCCGCAAGATCAGCGATGAAATCCGGCGTTGCGCGCGCATGCGACCATCGGACGCTTGGACCTGAGACGCTCTTTCGCAGCAAGTTCGCGCTCGTCCAACGCCGCTTCAGGAGTCGCCCATCCGAAACTCGCGTGCTTTGATGAACTGGATGACGTGCTGAGGCTTCTCGTCGCGGCGGGAACAGGTCTGCTGATCGGCATTGACCGCGATATGAACGACAAGCCGATGGGAATGCGGACCCTGGCGCTGGGCCCTCGGCTCCGCGTTAAGGGGCTGCTCGCATTGGCCGAGAAATACGAGCGCCGTCCCTCAGAACAGAGCCGAAAGGCGCAAAATTGACCTTGATGGATCTCCGCGCAGGCAATCACTATTCGATGCGCGCCTTTTCCTTCAGATCGCGAATACGCATCTCCGCTTCATCCTTGGACTGTACGACCTCGGACCAATCGTCGACCCGCGCTTCCTTGCTCAGCCTCTTGAGCTCTTTCAGCTGCTCCTGGGTTGGCTTGTCCATGCTCACTCCTCGAAGACATCATGCGTTAGGCGTCACAACATCAGAACCAGCCCGCCCCTCTTGTGTTCCTGGGGGATGCGGTCAGCAGAAACTTCGCCTGCCCTGTTGCCTGCCGGTGCCATCCCGACCATATTGCCGCCATGACAAAAAAGCCCTTCCGCCTCACGCCCTACCAGGTGCAGTTCCTGATCGTCGTCGGCTTCGCCTCCGTCGGCTATGCGCTTTATCTGCGCTACCTCGCGATCGAACTGTCGCAAGTCGCGCTCGCCTGCGATGCCGGCCTTCAGACGCTGCTCTGCAAGGCGCGCTCGGTCTCGACGGTGCTGTTCAAGAATTCGGTGTTCGGGATCGTCGCGCTGGTGGTTGCGACGCTGAACCTGATGCGGCCGTCGATCGTGCTGCTCACCGTCGGCGTCATCGCCGCCGGCCTCGGCATCGTGCTCTACAATGTCGTGCTGTCGGGCCTTGCGATTGGCCTGTTCATTCTTGGATTTGCTCGGCCCGCGCCCGCCACAGCGTGAGCGCGAACAAGAGGTAGATCGCGCAGGTCCACAGCGACTGCCAATTGTCGCGGCCCTCGTTGAACAGCACATAGACGGCCGACAGCGCCAGCAGGCCCGCGAACACCGCCTCCGCGATCGGACGCTGGCCGATCTGCGGCCGGTTCAGCATCAGCAGCGCAAATGGCACCACGGCCATCGTCAGCGCGGCGTAGGGAAAATCCTTGTAGCGCGGGTCGAACACGAAGCCGAGCGCGGTCTGCGCCGCGATCACCGCGGCCACGGCCAGCGTCAGGCCGAGCACGGCGGTGAGCTTGGACCATTTCCGGCCCTCGCGCGGGCCGAGCAGATCGAGGAAGGTGGGAAGGCTGCGGCCGATCACCATCGCCTGCGCGCAGAAGATCGGCGACAGGATGCCGGCGAGGAGCAGCGCGCCCCAGAGCAGCCAGCCGCCGATGCCGTAGCTCTCGTAATACATCTTATCGGCGCCGATGCCGAGCAGGATGCCCGCCGTCGTCGCCGAGATGCCGACGCCGAGCCAGGCCGAGAAGCGCGGCGTCCACGGCCGCCGGCGCAGCGTGAGACCGGCAACCGCGAACACCAGCACGCTGAGGCCCATGCCCGCGCCCATGTACCATTTCCAGTACGGGAAATTGCTGATCGGCTCGCCCGGCGGATACTTCAGGCCGCGGCGCACCGAATCATACAGGCCCCAATAGCCACCGACGGTGCCTTCCAGCTTGCGCTTCCACGGCTGGTCGTAGGACTCGATCAGGTTGACACGGAACTTCTGTGCCTTCGCAAGGCTCAGGATCTCGGAAACCACCCGCGCCTGGTTGGTGCGCGACGGCAGCGCGCCGTCGCGCATACGTCCCTCGCTCGGCCAGCCGGTTTCGCCGATCAGGATCTCCTTGCCCGGAAACGCCACCGCCATGCGTTCGCGGATCGACTCGACATGGGCGCTGGCGAATTTCGCCTTCACCGGGAAATCCTCCCAATAGGGCAGGATGTGGATCGTGACGAAGTCGACGGCGTCATAGACCTCGCGATTCTTCAGCCAGTACTCCCAGACGTCCGCATAGGTGACGGGCACGCTAACCTGCGCCTTGACCGAGCGGATGATGGAGACGAGGTCCGCCGTCGTCATCTCGCCGCGAAGCAGCACCTCGTTGCCAACGATGACCGTGGTGATGATGGAAGGAAATTCCTTGGTGAGGCGAACCGCGAGCGCGGCCTGCTCGAAATTCTTGGTGCGGTTGCTGGAGAGCCAGATGCCCTGGAGCACTTTCAGGCCGCCGACCTTGGCGGCGATCGCCGGCACCTGGTCGAGCCCGTTCTCCATCGAATAGGTGCGGACGCAGTCAGTGATCTCCTTGAGCTGGCGCAGGTCCTGCTCGATCTGGTCCGCCTCGATATGGGTCCACGTCTCCAGCGGCGACTGCTCGCCGCGGAACGGCGCGTAGGAGACGCATTGGACCTTCTCGGCGGGATCGATCGGCGCGCGCGCGAGCGTGATTGGCGTCGCCAACCACCACCACACGGCAGCAATCGCACCCAGTGAAACGAGCAGAAGCGCCAGTGGCGTACGAAGAGAAATCGGTTCCGTCCTCCGCGAAGGGTCCGTCGATTACCTGCTTGCACGCCGTCTGCCAAGGGGGTGCGCCCGGGTGTGGATCCGCTGCTCCCAGGAATCTGGCTGCGGCCGTTCGACCGGGGCCTAGGATTGTGACTTTGCTGGACAAAATTCCAAATACAGGTCATGGACTCGGAAAGACTTTTCCGCCGCATTGGAGACCCATTTGGACGCCATCACCGACGCGTCTGCGGGATCCTGACGCGGACGACCAGCAGATACATTGGGGAATTCATGCGGCAACGGGTGTTCGAGTTACGAAATGCGGTCCTGCGGCAGTTCGCCGCCACCTTGGCCGTCTCCTCCCTTCTCGTTCTCGCCGGCCTCGGTGGCGCCTCCGCCCAGAGCGGCACGCCCGCCCCCGACCAGAAGGCCGCGGCCCAGCCCGCGGACGCGGCCAAGGACGCTGCCCAGAACCAGCGCCGCACCGACGAATTCGCGGAAGCGGCCCAGGTCATCAACGGCCCCGCCGGCAATCCCGAATGCGTCTGGCTTGGCCGGCGCGTGGTGCGGCTGATGTGGCGGGATGATCTCGATACTGCATTCCGCCATCTCGACCTCTACGACCGTTTCGGCTGCCCCGGCGGCCACATCCAGGCTGCGTTCCGCTGCCTGACCCGCTTCGGCGGGCAAATCGATCCCAAGGTCGCCGAGACCCTGGATAGCCGCGTGCACGCTTGCTGGATCAACCCGGCGTCCCAGCCGCAGCAGGCGGCGGCGAGCGCCTCGCAAACCCCAGCGCCGACGCCGGGCAATGCGCAGGCCGCCCAGCCAGCCGCAAGCCCCTCGCCTGCGGCAAGCCCGACGCCCGCGCCCCAGAAATAGCCAAGCGTCGTTTCAGCTGTCGTTCAGGAACGATCGGCCAAGACACGGTTGGCACTGCCGCGCGTCGTTCGAAAAAGGCCATGCCCTCATAAGGACATGAGGCCATGACAGTTGTGAAACCGCGCAGCAGAGGTATGCTCCCTTTGCCGCGGACTCGGTCGGATCTCGGGGTCGGATCCGCTTCCCTGCCACCTCAGCCCCTTTTGGTTAGCCGCGATGCGCGTTGTCGCCGCCGTTCTGTTGCTTGTGTCTGCGCTCCATGCGGGACTGTGGGGAGTCCTCCGCGACAAGGAACCCGCGCCCGATTTCAAGGGCTTGGTGCCGAGTCTGTCCTATACGCCGTTCGAACCGGGACACGTCGTCGACATCAACGTCGACCCCGACAAGATTCGCGCGGACATGAAGAAGCTCTCGACCCTCACGCGAGCGATCCGGTCCTACACCGCGACGGAGGGCAGCGAGCTGGTGCCGCCGATCGCCGCCGAGTTCGGCCTCAAGGTCACCGTAGGCGCCTGGATCGACAAGGACGAGGATCGCAACGAGCGGGAGATCAAGGCCGCCATCGAGCTCGCCCGCAAGAACAGCAACGTGATCGGCATCGTGGTCGGCAACGAGGTGATCTTCCGCGGCGAGCAGAAGGTCGAGGACCTCATCGAGAAGATCAAGAAGGTCAAGAGCGCGGTCCGCGTTCCCGTCACCACCGGCGAGATCTGGAACATCTGGCGCGATTTTCCGGACCTCGCCTCCAGCGTCGACTTCATCGCCGCTCACGTGCTGCCCTATTGGGAAAACTTCCGCTCTGACCAGGCTGTGGATCAGGCGGTCGATCGTTACGAACTTCTGCGCAAGTTGTTTCCCGGCAAGCGCATCGTGATTGCCGAGTTCGGCTGGCCGAGCGCGGGCTACAACTTGCGCAATGCCGACCCCGGTCCATTCAAGCAGGCCCTGACCTTACGCAATTTCGTCAGCCGCGCCGAAGCGATGGGCATGGACTACAACATCGTCGAAGCCATCGATCGGCCCTGGAAGTTCTACGAAGGCGGCGTCGGTCCCTATTGGGGCATCCTCAACGCCAGCGGCGAGCCGAAATTCGCCTGGACCGGTCCGGTCGAGAACCCCGATTATTGGAAGCTGATGGGCATCGCGCTGCTGGTCGGCACCCTCTTGTCGCTGCCGATCCTGCGCATCGAGAAAGCGACCGCCAAGCAGGCCTTCCTGCTGTCGGCGGCAGCCAACGGCGTCGGCGCCTGGGCCGCCACGGTGTTCGCGTTCTGGAACAGCCATTACTTCGTCTTCGGCTCGGCCTTCGCGCTGACGCTGGGCATGATCCTGCTCGTTCCGCTCGTCCTCATCGCGATGGCGCGTATTGACGAGATCGCGGCCGTCGCGTTCGGCCGGCGGCCGCAGCGGCTGCTCACCAAGAGCAAGCCGGTCGAGAACGTGCCCGAGAATTACTACCCGAAAGTCTCGATCCACATCCCCGCTTATTTCGAGCCGGTCGAGATGCTCAAGCAGACGCTGGATGCGCTGTCGCGGCTGAACTATCCGAACTACGAATGCGTCGTCATCATCAACAACACGCCGGATCCCGCCTTCTGGCAGCCGATCCAGGATCATTGCCGCGCGCTCGGTGAACGCTTCAAGTTCATCAATGCCGAGAAGGTGCAGGGCTTCAAGGCCGGCGCGCTGCGCATCGCGATGGACCGCACCGCGGCGGATGCCGAGATCATCGGCATCCTCGATGCCGACTATGTCGTCGATCCCGACTGGCTGAAGGACCTCGTGCCGGCTTTCGCCGATCCGCGCGTCGGCCTCGTGCAGGCGCCGCAGGAGCATCGTGACGGCAACCTGTCGATCATGCACTACATCATGAACGGCGAATATGCCGGCTTCTTCGACATCGGCATGGTCCAGCGCAACGAAGCCAACGCCATCATCGTGCACGGCACGATGTGCCTGATCCGCCGCGCCGCGATGGACATGGCGGGGGGCTGGTCGTCAGATACGATCTGCGAGGATTCCGATCTCGGCCTGGCGATCCAGGAGCTCGGCTGGACCACCCACTACACCAACCATCGCTACGGCCAGGGCCTGCTTCCCGACACCTACGAAGCCTTCAAGAAGCAGCGTCACCGCTGGGCCTATGGCGGCCTCCAGATCGTCAAGAAGCACTGGCGCTTCTTCCTGCCCGGCAGGAGCCGGCTTACGCCCGACCAGAAGCGCGAATATGGCCTCGGCTGGCTGAACTGGCTTGGCGCAGAAAGCCTCGGCGTGGTCGTGGCGCTGCTCAATCTTGTCTGGGTGCCGATCGTCGCCTTTGCCGACATCGCCATCCCCGACAAGATCCTGACGCTGCCGATCATCGGCGCCTTCATTGTCTCGCTGGCGCACTTCCTGTCGATGTACCGCGCCCGCGTCGCGATCAAGCCTGGCCAGATGCTGGGCGCCATGATCGCGGCGATGAGCGTGCAATGGACGGTGTCGCGTGCGGTCGCGCAGGGCCTCATCACCGAGCACATCGCGTTCGCCCGCACCTCGAAAGGCGGCCTGTCGCGGATGTCGATCGAGTTCCAGGCGTTCTGGGAGGCCGTGATCGGCACTCTGCTGGTGATCGGCGCCGGCGTCCTGATCGCCTCGAACAGTTTTAGGCAGATCACCGAGATCTACATCTTCGCCGGCGTCCTTGTGCTCCAGAGCCTGCCGTTCCTCGCCGCGGTCGCGATTGCCATCCTCGAACTCAGCCGCATCAACTCGTTCCAATTCTGGCGCGACAGCGCGATCCGCACCGCCGAGCTGATCGGCCTGCGCCCAGTGGCGCTGCCCCACCCGGGCGGCACGCCGCAACCGGTGCCGAGCGAGGTCCGGCGGGAGGCGAACTGACGGATGGCAGGCCATCCTCGCTTTCGGCGTGGATGATGGCCCGCCAATCAGGTTGAAATTCCTGACCTAACCAACGGAAGCAGCGCACGAATTGCCGCTCCTGCCGCGATCTTCGGCAGCCATCCGCACTATTGACCTCCGCAGCCACTCCCCCTACACAGCGCGGGCCGACAGCATGATCCGGAAACAGCCGGTTTTCCCCGCAACGCAAGTAGAGCGCGGCGGCAAGACATGCTTCTCGAAATGACCGAACACGATGGCGATCTCTTTCAAGCCATCAGCGGCCATGGGAGCGCGTAGCTCAGCCGGTAGAGCACGTGACTTTTAATCACGGGGTCCTGGGTTCGAGCCCCAGCGCGCTCACCAAGCAAAAACAATCACTTACGACCATATTCGGCCTCTCAGGTTGAGAGACTTTTTGCTGTCTGCACACAATGTGCACACTCGGCAGGTGCAACAATGACAGCGGAAATTTTCGTTGTTGTCGGGCTCGCCATTTTTTGGGGCTCGATCGTTGCTCGCCTCGCGCTGAGGATAGCGCCCGACAGCAAGAAGCCGATGCCGTTGTCCACACCCACCACAGAAAGTGGTTAGCTCACCTTTCGAAACGCTACCGTTCGACGATTTGACTCTCGCGAGCAGTGCGTTTGGATGCGCAATGCCTCACCCAAAACGCCACACGCCTACTCACTCAGACGGCAGGCCACTGAAGATCACCTTCGGTGCAATGCGCGCGATGGGTGTTCGCGGCGTGTTGGCCTATTGCCATTGCGGGCGTCACGTTGCTTTGGATGCGGATCGTTGGGCTGATGAGGTGCGACTGTCTGATATCGAAGCGCGGTTCGTCTGTCAGGGAGTGCGGAAGCCGCGGCGCCGACGTCCAGCCCGACTTTGAGGGAGGCAATCCCCGGCTCGCGATCCGGGGGCGTCGCGTCGATTCCTGAGGAACAAGGCCGCCATATGGAGCTTGAGAGTCTTGCCGGCTCCCTGCCGAGCTGGCGGAGCGGCCCCGGCCTACCCCAAAAGCCCCCTGAAGCCGGGGCCGATTCTCCAGTAGTAAGCCTATGCGTCGCCCTTGATCGTGCGCCGCGTGTCAGGCGAAACAGGCGGCCAACTGAGGCGGCCTTACTTATTTTCGCCGACTACACGAAGGCGCGGACTCGCTAGCTTTCCGGGAGAAACGCAAACTGGCGAGATCTCGCGGTCCTGGCGCTGAGCGCGCTTGCAATTAGGGCAGACAAAGAGGTGAGCGAGTATCGACGGCGGATTGTCTCGCACCAACTCGGATCGAAACCACCTCATGCCGATCTGGCAATTAGGGCAGATCGGAGCCTCAAACTGCCCCCGCGCGTGCTTTAGCCGGTCCATGCTTGCCCCCTCTGTTTGGGAAAGACTAGCAAGGCACGTTGGTCAGCAAAGTATCAAACGATACAGAACTCAAAATGAGGCCCCTGCGAAATCAAACCGGGCCAGTAATGTCGGAAACAGGCCAGTGCCAGAAACGAGAACAAAGCGGCCCCCGAACCGGCGGGCCACTGAGGCGGCTTAATGCGGAGCCTTGTATTCTCGGTTAAGCAGCTCCAGTCGTCGTTCGAGCTCTTCTTTCTTCGCCACTAGCCGCTTCGCGAGAATATCATTGACGACCGTGTGCAGTTGCCACAGTTCTTCGAGAGACATGCTTTCAAACGGCTTCCGCTCCATGAATCACCCGACCCACGCGTTCCCATAGCTTGGGCTTAGAAGCGGGAGCCTGGCAATTCTGTGTAGGTTGAGAGGAAAGGTTATCTACAGGTGCGGCCTCGGGCCACCTTCTTGAAAGCCGACCGGCTCGCCCTCAACCGAAAGCGCCGCAACTCAGCGTGCGCCAGTCGATTCCGCAGGTTAGCCAATTCGGCCATCTGACCTTCGAGAAATGCAAATCGCTTCTGCAGTGAAATGGCGCGATGGAAAACAACTTGATCAAAGGTACTCATCATCCCTCAACCCATTAAAATAATTTAAAATACGCGAGATATCGTGCCAGAATAATCACTGCGTTTAATGGTGACTAGTGTGCACAAACTAAAAAGATGTCCGCCAGCGTGAACCCGGCGGGCCGCCAACTGAGGCGGCCTAATCGTCCCAGTCCCCGCACTGGCATTTGAAAACGCGGACGTAGCTGGAGGTTTCGAGGCGCCAAAGCCGCTCCACAAGCCGGGTCGGCTGCTTGCACTTGGGGCACCTGACGTCGGCAGGCTGAGCGGCGGTCATAGGCGCATCCCGTCTACCGAGATTGACTCCCAATGCGCGGTGGGCGCGCTGAAGTCGCCATTTCCCTAAACATTCCCAGCAGTCGGGGGTCAAGGAGTGACTGCAGTGACCAAATGAGACCATTCTTGACCTTGCCACTTATTCCCGCCTATTCCCGCGACGAAACCATTTTTCAGCGTCGCGAAGCCATCCAGAAACAAACCCGGCCTAGCCTCTCCCAATGGACCAATGGGGATTCGGCTATGTCAGCTTTCATCAATGCCTTGTCTCGTAAAGCGCGCACGCTGGTGATCGTAAATTCCTTCGCCGGCGCGACTCTTCTGTTCGCCATGGCAGCTCCGCATCCCGTCTCAAGTGGTGCACTTGGTAGCGAGTGGCACTGCAGCACGGCAGCGTTTGTTTTAACGACGTGCCGTCAGACCCCGAGTCACGCGGAAGCTCCGGCGGGCCTCTTGGCACAAGCATTGCTCATATTCGGATGACTGGGATTGCTGGACCCAGTTTGAAACAGGGCGCCGCCGGGACAATGTATTTCGAGCCCGGCGGCGTATCTTTTTGAGACTACCGCCCGCCTAAGCGCAGGGAAGATCCCGCAGAGAGACCACATTCGCGGGTAGTGGCGCGGCTGGTTCCTGCATCAGGAAGGTCTCTACCAGCTCTTGCACCGCCTGAAGCACCAGCCGAGCGTTATCAACGTTTTCCGGCACCTAGCTTGCCAGGCCGACTGCTTGCCGGCGGTGCCACGCCTCCATGCTGGTTTCATGCCATCACCGTCCCGGTCCAATCCCGCATACCAATCTGCTCTAGCAAACCCTCCCAGTCAGCAATCCCGGACTCGGTAGGGTCTTCCTCCAGGTCGGTGCTACCGCCGCCCGCCCATTGCTCTTGGCTGTGGTGGTGGTCGAGGCTTCCAAGGGACGTCCTCGTCATCCCCCTCGCTGACCTCCAATTCGTCGGTATCGCAGGGCCCATCATCAACCCCTTGCTCAAGCTCGGTCACGACATAGGGATCGGAGGCGTCCAGGAAGGCGATCAACCGTTCGATCTCGGCGGATGCCTCTTTCCTGAGTCTGGCGATGTCGCTGAGGGCCCTTGCGCGCTCCCGCTGTTGGATAGCGAGACCGGACAAAATCGCACGGGTGGACTCCGGATCAAATTCTCTGACGTTTCGAAGATGGTTGCTTTGATCGAGGGCTTTCCAAGGCCCACATCTCGCGGGTCAGCCGCGGAGGACGAGCATCCCTGTCGGCGGCTGACCTGCCAATGCGTCCCGTCAACGGATCAAAGATGCTGATGCACCGCTTGATCCAGATATTCGGGCATAGGAACGTTTCGACCGGCAACGAGTCCTAGAGGCGCAATCCATCCCGTATTCCTTGTGGATCGAATGATGGAAAAAGCACTCGCCTATGCTATCTCGGCGGCCCTCGTTGGCTTCGGTCTCTTGATCTTTTTCGCCGGCCTATCCTCCAGCTCGCCCGCCTTATGGACAATCGTCGCGTTGGTCCCGATCACGATCGGGATCGTGAGCGCCTTTGGCCCGGTATGACTAGCTGTGGAAACCAGGCTTTAGGTCAGCGCGTCTGTATTTTCCGAATCGGTGTCTCGTGTTCGCTCTCTGTAGTTTCAAACTGTGGTGGACGCGCGTGAGCCATTTCGTCTCGATGCTTCTGCTTGCGACAGCCCTGATTTTGACCTTGTGCTTCGGGGTGGCAGCCTGGCGCCTCTCAGCGGACAAAGAGGCCGACATCACCGCCACCATTCCGCATCAGGAATACGGCTGGAGGTCGAGGTCAAGCAACTGATGGCTGTTGCGCTAGCCACCGCTCGCGCTCCAATCGCAAAGAAGTGCAATATCCAATTTCAGAAGAAGTCAGAGGGTGAGCCACCCAAGACCCAAAGCACCCTGCGTTCGCCGCTCAGGTTGCTGAATAAAATGCTTCAGCTTTCCGGAGCCGGCGGCGTGGCCGGCGTACTCAGCGGAGCTCCTCCAACCGAAACAGGCCCGACAGGCTTCGCTTCCCGAACCATCCGTTTGCGCATCGCCAGTCGATTGCGGGCGTGCCCTCTTGGAATGGAGGAGGTTATGTCCGATATCATTGCACTTTGCAGCGAGTCGACCTTCGCGATCAGCGTGGAAAGCTGCGAAGATATCTTCCTCACATCGACCCGTTCGTCCGTGATGCTCTGTCGCAGAGAAAGCAGCACCATCGAATCCTGCTGCAGCAAAGCTGCATTTTGCTGCACGGAATCATTGTTCTCCTTCAGCAAGGCAGTCTGTAGCTGTTGGGCCGATTGAATGTCCTTCAGAGCAGCGACAACCGAATCGGCTTTTGGCGCCGAAGCTTCCTGGCGCGGAAGCAGTTCAGCCAAGCTGCCGACATTCAGCGACGGAAACTCAGAGGGCAACGTATAGATGGCGGCCGCGCCGTTGATGGCCAAGGCACACACCGACAGTGCCAGGACCGACTTGCGGCTGGACCGCTTGACCGGCCCTGGAGCTTCTGGGACTGCGGGTGCGGCGACTGCCGCTGCCAGTGCTGCAGGGTCGAGCTCTTCGACGAAGCCTTGCGTTTCGAAAGTCATGGTCACGTGCATTGACCCCAATGAGCGAGCAAAAGGAAGCCGCTCCCGGAACGTCCTCGCGACGCCTCCTTTACGCAGCACCCATACACAAGTGCCTAAAATTGTGGGCTTTTCGGATTAATTCCACGTTAGCGGCTTGGGCGGCTGACAGGCTCAGCCACTCCGGCTGAATACGGGGTGTGTGCGAGGAATGACCAAAGTGCTTCGCGGCGGATTTTCCGAAGATGGCAGAATGCCACTGTTTTGCCCGACGCGTCAAATGACCTTTGCGTCCAATGCAGAAGACGTTGTGCCGGCGGCACTTAGCTACTGTGCATGGGGTTGTTTTCGCAGTTTTGGCAGCGCCTCAACCTTCATCCAGCAACTCTGCTCGGGTACCGCTGAAGATGACGTCAAGCTGCGGTCGAAGGACGACGCCGACAGACCGCGTGCCTGCCCTGCTTCCGGTGCCCGTGCTGACGAAGGCGCAAGCGCCCTTACCCCTCGTCCAGCACCTCGAACAACTCCTCAACCCGCTCGAATGGCGCATCGCGCATCGGGCTGTAATAGACGACGCGATCGCCGTCGCGCTGCAGCGACTTTCCCCGCGACTTCCGCAAGCGCCCGGGCAGGAATGTCGCGGCGACCGCCCCGGGGCCGACGTCGAGGCGGATGATGCCTCTGCGCTTGCATTCGATCCTGAGCCGAGCTGCGCCGAAGAAGTCGCGCGCGACATTCGGCAAGGGGCCGAAGCGGCGCGACGTTTCCTCCTCGAGGTCGTCGAGGTCGTCTTCGTCATTGCATCGTGCTGCACGCGCGTAGAGCTCGAGCCGCACCGGCTCGGACTGCACGTAGCTGTCGGGAAGCATGTCCCCGACCGGCAAATTGAGGTCGGGCACCCACACCGGGGCCCGCCCCTCGTCGACCTTCTCCGAGGCCATTTTCAGCAGGTGACTGTAGAGCACGGGCCCGAACACCTGCACGTGGCCGGATTGCTGCTCCGAGAACAGGTCTCCCGCGCCTCGCAGATCGAGGTCGCGCTCGCTGATGGCAAAGCCGGCGCCGGGCCGACTGAACTCCTCGAGCACTGCCAGGCGCTTCTCGGATTGCCCGGACTCCGTCTCCGTCAGCAAATGGGCGAAGGCGCGGATGCCGCTGCGGCCGACCCGCCCGCGCAGCTGGTGCAGCTGCGCAAGGCCGAACTTCTCCGGCCAGCACACCACGATGGTGTTCGCACGGGGAATGTCGAGGCCGCTCTCGACGATGTTGGTCGCGAGCAGGACGTCGGCCCTGCCCTCGACGAAGCTCATCATGCGGTCGTCGATCTCGTCGGCCGCCAGCCTGCCGTGCAGACACACGATGCGGAGGTCCGGCGCCACCGCCTGCACCCGCGCCAGCATGGGATCGAGATCCTGAATGCGCGGACAGATCAGAAAGCTCTGGCCGTGGCGCCGCTGCTCGCGCAGCAATGCGTTGGCGATGGCAGCATCCGACAGCGGTGCGATTCTGGTTGCGACCGGCAGCCGATGAACCGGTGGCGAAGCGATCACGCTGAGATCGCGAAAACCGGCAAGACCGGCGGCCAGCGTCCGCGGGATCGGCGTCGCGCTCATCATGAGCACATGTACATTCTTGGCGAGGCCGGAGAGCTTTGCTTTTTCGGCGGCACCAAAATGCTGCTCCTCGTCGATGATGACGAGGCCGAGATCATCGAACTTCACGTCCTTGCCGGTGAGCGCCTGCGTGCCGATCACGACCTTGATCCGGCCGCTGCGCAGTCCCTCCCTGGTCTCGCGCAGCTCAGCGCCTGACGTCGCGCGCGACAGGTTGCCGACCTCGATGCCGAACGGGGCAAAGCGCTTCTGGAACGTCGCGACATGCTGCCGGGCCAGCACCGTCGTCGGCACCGCGATCGCCACTTGCTTGCCCGACAGCACCACGGCGGCCGCCGCGCGCAGCGCCACCTCGGTCTTGCCAAAGCCGACATCGCCGCAGATCACACGGTCCATCGGGTGACCGGACGCGAGATCGTCCAGCACGTCGGCGATCGCCTTGGCCTGGTCGCTCGTGGTGAAATACGGGAAGCGCGCCACGAATTTCTCGTAGGCCGATCCCGGCGGAACCAGCTTTTCGGCGCGCCGCCGGCGGCGCTGGCTGATGTGCTTGGCCAGCACCTTGCCTGCAAGCTGGATTTCGCGCTCGGCCTCGGTGCGGCGCGCCCACCACGTGCTGCCATCGGCCTTGTCGAGCGCCAGCTTGCCGAGTTCGGTTGCGTAAGGCCACATCAAAGCGAGATCGGGCGGCGGTACGAGCACCGCATTGTCGCCCGCGAACTTGAGGCGGATCATCTCTCGCATTGCGCCACCGCCCGTGTTCACCGTCTGCAAGCCATCGAGCACGGCAAGGCCACGCTGGAGATGGACGACCACCGTGCCCTGCTCCGGCACGTCCGGATGATCGAAGGCTGCACTCCAGGCGCGTGCCATCGGCTGGGGATGATGCGCCCGGCTGCCGAGCACGTCGGATGCCGTGACGACGGCAAGAGGCTTTTTCCCCGGCAGGACGAAGCCGGCATCGAGATCGGCCAGCAGCGCCGTCTCGCCGTTGCGCCCACTCGTCGCCTCGTCCCAGTCCTCGCAGCGCTGCGCCCTGACGCCGCTCATCCGCTCCATCACGCGTAGATCGTCCTCCTGCGCGGCGACGAGGATCAGGCGCGAACCGGCCCGCCGCGTTTCCTCGACGAAGGCCCGAAGTGCTTTCCTTGCGGATGTCAGCTTCGAAAACTCCGGCGTGGTCTGGAACGGCGCCGCCCGCGGCAACACCTTCATGCCCTTGGCGAGCCGTTTCCAGTCACCTCGGCCCAGATATTCGCGCTCCCGCTCCGCACGTGGCGCGGCTTCCTCGATCGTGCTCAGCCAGGCGCCGGCGTGCAATGGGACCCCTGCATCGGCGATCCATTTGGCACGCCCGCAATAGTCGAACAGGCTCGCGCGCTTGCCGCGCTTGCCGGCAAAGCCAAGGCGCTCCGACATGGGATCGACCAGAAGTTCGCTGGTCTCGAATATGATGTCGTGCTCTTTCGGATCGAACGCCACGATCCGCCTGATCGCGCGATCCGAATGCTCGATCCGGAATGGTCCCAGCGCGCCTGCGGGAAATATCTCGAAGGTCTGGCCGTGAAACAGCGCCCCGCCCGGATAGTCGGGCTCGTCCTCGAGATCGTATCCCAGGGATTGGAGGCGCGCCTCGAGGTCCTGCTCGGAAAACGCGCCGCCCACCTTCAAGCTCACGCTCAAGCGCGACAGGTTAGCCGGCGGCGGCAGGCGCTCCATCACGGCTTCCGCCGTTGAAACCAGAAAGAGCGGCTTCTTGGATCTTGCGAGGCGCCTCAGGACCGAGGCTCTGCGCCCCGCGAGTTCGTGGGACGGCTCCAACTGATCGAACGGCAAGGTGTTCAATCGCGGAAACACCAGCACCTCGCAGGAAGGGTCGAGCGCGTGGATGACGCTGCCCAGCCGCTCCGCCCGGTTCTCGCTCTCGGCAAGAAAAACCAGACCGCTGCGTCCGGACTGCTTCCATTGTGCCAGCAGATGCAGAGCCATCATACCGAGGGGCGAGGAAGACGAGATCGTTGCGCGCTGCGCCCGCTTGCTCTTCTTAGGCGACTTTTTAGTCGCCCGCGCGTTTCTGGAAAGCCTCACTTGAATCCGTCTCTGATCGTCAACCGCCGGCAACTGCACGCGAGCCGCTCGCATCTCGATTCGGCTGCTTGCCGCTATGCATATGGGATTTGCCCCGCGAACGCACGCTCATGGGCAACGTCGGGGGCATCATCGTGATCCCGGCAATTTGGCCGTTGTTCGCCCAGCAGATCGGAACTGGCTCCGTTCCGACGCGTAAATGCGGACCCTGCTCTCGATGCGAAAGTCAATGCGATGGAGAACGCTCCACGGATCCAGCAGGCACGAAAAAACCCCAGCGCTTGGAGCCACGCTGGGGCGTTTCGTTCAAAATGAATCGGTTAAGCAATGACGTCCTCATAGCAGCGATTCCGCCGGGCGTTTGTGAACTGGTTCACACCCCTTGCGGCATCCAAATCAAACGACCTCGGGGAAACCGAGGTCGCCAACCTTTGTGGGGAAAGGTTTTCTCTCAGGCCCGGGGCTTTTGGGGTTGGGGATGGGCCGAGAGCCTGGATTCTACGCTCGGCAGGCGGAGTCGTTCCAAAGCGGCGGGCTAGATATCGATCGGCGCGGACCGTGCATTCAACGCCCAACTGCTCCGGATCGGAGTACCGCATCTTCGGATTTGAGCGCCCACACAGCGCGAGCTAGGATGCCCGCTTTTACGGAGGCGCATTTTGAAACCATTCATTTTCTTCATTGCGGCCATCGCACTGCTTGCGACGGCTCCTGCACGCTCACAGGCGCTGGTCGACCCAAGCAAGGTCGCCCCCGAATATCGGGAGGCGGCCGAGAAGCGCCGGGCCGAGCAGCTGCGGCAGCGCGAATGCGCGATGAAGGCGGATCTCGAGAAGGTGCTGCCGAGGGATCGCACCGCCTATCTCAACCGTTGTCTGGACACTATGGCGGCCAAGCAATAGCGCTGATCGAGCCAATTGATCGGTCGGGGCCGCTGCGGCGGCGCGATGACGGCTGCGCGCATTCTGCGAGCACCGGCCCACTTACCCGCATCGGCTGCGACAAAGCCCGTCGACCGACTCCCGAAGGCGCTTCAGGCTTTCTTCAGACCTTTGAGATCACCTGAACATCCATTTTCAATAGTTGATCGCGCATGAATTTCGTCCAGATTCAGTGCACACGCTGCAAGGATGTGTTTCGCGATCGCGCCGGCCGGTTGCAGGACGGCTATTCCAGGCAATGTCCGAGCTGCGAGGTGGTGCTGTTCTTCGCAGAGGACTCCCAACACCCCTTCATCAAGCGCGCGATGCGCAATGCGCGCAAGGCTCGCAAGGAGCAACGCGAGGCCGATGTGATCAGGCTCGCTGCGCCGGAGTCGCGAGCAGCCCGGTCGAGGTCATCCGCCGCGCGGACACGACCTGCGGGGCGAGAGGATTAGCTCACCGCCGCGACTTTCTCGGAAACAGGCGGTCGCGGATGTAGCGTGAGGTCGGCGTCAGGCGGATGCCGCGGGGCTTCTGCCAGGCGGCGCGGTCGATCTCCTTCTTGTCACCAATCGCCAGCCTGCCCTTGGCGTCCTTGGCGATGAAGATTGCGTCGCTCATCTTGCGGCCGGAGCGCTTGTTCCTGGCCTTCACTTCCTTCCAGAGACTGATCCGGCCGAGCTTCAGCTTGGGCAGCTCCTCCTTGATCTCCCGCCGCAGGCAGTCCTTCTCGGATTCGCGCGCGCGCTTGCGCCCGCCCGGGAACATCCAGAGGCCGTCCGACCGGCGTCTGACCAACAATACCTTGCCGCGCCTGGCGGCAACCAGCTTGGAAGACTTCGCCATCACTGCCGTAGATCGAGACCAGAATCGTCCAGATCGTAACTTGTCTAGTCGGATAGACAAGTTCGGGACGCATCTTGATCAGAGGCCGCGGAGCCGTTGGCTCCTGGTGCGACACGGCGGGCCGGTCGCACCGGCGAGCGCAAGGTCAGCCCTTGCCCGCCTCCGTCCTGTCCTCGGTCCTGATCCAGGCCATCATCATCTCCCACGCCACCGACAGGATGATCGGACCGATGAACAGGCCGACGATACCATGGGCGAGCGTGCCGCCGATTACGCCGACGAAGATCACGATGGTCGGCGTGGTCAGGCCGCGCCCCATGACGAGCGGCTTCAGCATGGTATCGATGAAGCCGACCAGGACGAGAAACACGGTGAGCAGCAGCGCCGTGGTGACGTCCTTGGCGGTCCAGATCCAGATGATCACCGGCAGCAGCACGAGGAAGGCGCCGATCTGCACGATCGAGAGCAGCAGCACAATGAAGGCGAGAAGGCCGGCGCTGGGCACGGCTGCGAGCTTGAAGCCGAAGCCGGCGAGCAGCGCCTGCACCACTGCGACGCCGATCACGCCTTGCGCTACGGCGCGGATGGTCGCGCCCGCGAGCTCCAGGAAATGCTCGCTCTGTTCGGGTACGATGCGAAACAGGAAGCTGCGGCCGGCTGCAACCAGCTGCGGGCCGTGCGGAAACAGGAAGCCGGCAACGAACACCGACAGTAGGAATTGGACCGTGCCGAGGCCCGCATCACCCGCGAGCGACAACAGCGGTCCCGCCAGCGGCTGGAGATAAGGCGCCACCTCGCGCAGCACTGCGCGGATGTTGGTGTAGGCCTGGTCCCAGAGGTCATAGAGCCACGGACCGACCAGCGGCCACGATTTGAGCTGCTCCGGCGCCGATTGGAGCGCCAGATCGCCGGTGCCGAGCTGGTGCGCCAGCTCCCGCACACCGTCCACGGCGCTGAGGCCGAGCCAGGTCGCAGGGCCGATGACGATGCCGAGCGTGATCAGGGTCAGGATCGCTGCCGCGGTTTTCGGCCTGCCGCCGAGGATCTTGGCGACCAAGCTGAAGGCCGGATAGAACGCGACCGCGAGCACGCCGCTCCAGGCCAGGATCGGCACGAACGGGCGGATGATCAGGAAGGTCCAGATGATCAGCAGGGCGAGCAGGCCGAGCCGGATCACGAGCTGGATGATATCCTCACCCGTCAGGAGCTGACGGAGACTTTTCACGGCTAATGCCTTCCTTGCGACATGAACGCAACTTGCGGCGCTTGCGCGGCCTAGCCGTTATTGCCAGCAACAAGCCGGGCGTCAAGGCGACCGGTTCCCGCAACATCCGCTGACTAGGAACGCATCGGACCTACCGGCATTTTGAGGACGATGACGGCCGGTCCCAGAGAGCCTGATGCACATGCGGGGATTCACCGCGGCGTCCACTATTCGCTGAAGCGGAATGCCGCGCCGGGCTACTGGCGCTATGCCTATGCGATCGGCGACAGGGTGCGCTCCGGGCGCGTGCAAGGCAAGCTGCCGCTGCTCGCCATCAGACGCGTGCAGATGCGCATTGATCGGGACTTGCGGCCTGGCTTGGCTAACGTCCGTTAACCGGATTTCCCTGGGCCAGTTTACGCCGCTGCAAAAGCCCGTGGCTACCGTGGGTTGAGGTCCTCAAAGACATTCTGTGCAATGGCCAATAGCATCTGGACGATCGAAGAATTCACCTGCCGGGGTTGCAGCATGACCTACGCCGCGACAAGGGAGGAACATGATGACGCGCATGCCGGCAGCTTCAAATGCAGCATCTGTAGCAGCGTGGTGCATAGCTGGTCGGGCAAGCATCACTTCTTCGGCTGGGAAGCGGTGAAGTCGAAACCGCCGCTGTTCGGACGGCGCTGGGCCGGAGCTGGATGATCGGCTGAGCCGCCGCGTTCCCTGACCGATCGAACGATCGTGCCTGGACACAGCGGCAGCGAAATTCGTAGCCGGGTATCGACCGAATTGCGCCAAGGGTGTTTGGACTCCGTTCACTGATCGCCGTTAGATCAGGACAGATCCTCCGCGCCGAACATCCGCCATGGCCGACCTCAACGCCGTCCTCACCAGGCTCAACGACCGTCTGCTCCGCCTCGAGGGCGAGCTGTTCGTGCTGCGTTCGCTGGCACGCGCGACGCTGACGGCGGGCGATGATCATGCGGTGCGCATGCGCAAGCTGGTCGAGGCCGCAAAAGTCGCACTCGATGACGAGGCCAAGCGTCCGCTCGACAAGCCGACGCGCAAATATGTCGATGCGGCGACCGCACTGGTGGAAGAGCTTCTGGTCGAGCCGACTCCGGCGCGGCCGCTATTCACGGTGATCGACGGCGGCCGGCGCGACTGAACGGGTCAGGTCGGCTGGCTGGTGCCGGCCGTGTTGGAATCGCCCGCCTTCAGCCGGCTGAGGCCCGCTTCGATGGTTGCGATCTCCTCGTCGATCTGACCGATGGGCAGGCTGAAATCATAGCCCGACCTGCTCTTCAGATCGACCGCGAGCCGCTGCCTGTGCATCATCAGCTCGTCGAGGCCGCGTCGGTTCTTCAGTCGGACATAGATGTCGACGATCTGCTCAATCGCGCTCGGCATGAGATTGGTCCCGGCGAAAAGGCCGGCGCGGCGCACCTACGCCGGCGGAACATTCTCGGTCGCGGTACGCAATACAAATCCGCGACGGATTCGTCGATACGCCAAGCTGGTTGATAACGTATTACCATCAGATGATTTCGCGATGCGCGGTATGAAAAAGCCGCTGGCGATCACGCCAGCGGCCAAGCCGGTTTGAAAACGGATGCGGGTTGAAATGTCGCCAGCCCCGATTTGTGCATGCTCTTACGACAGATGGAAGATCTCTTCTGTCTACAACGAAACACAAGAGCCGGCTTGCCCACATTTCCCATCCGACCGTGGCACCACGGCAACGCTGGTGGCTGCACAATCGCTGAGTTCATCGCGCCCTCACCCGGTGCATTGTTGATAACCCGCGCAAACGCGGCCTGGGTGGTGACAGGACGTCCGGACGTGTTATCGGGGGATAACGCAGCTGCGAGACGGATCGGATACCCATGCGCATTACCCTCGTCGGCTCCCGCCATTTCGGCGTGACCACCCTGAACATGCTCCGGGAGCACGGCGTCTCGATCGCGCGGGTTGTGGTGGCCGATGCCGAGGATCGCCTCGCCGCCACCGCCAAGGCGGCCGGCATCGAGGTGGTGGTCCAGGCCAATCCGAAGCTGGTGGTGGCCTCCGAGATTGCCTCCGATACCGATCTGATCATCACGGCGCACAGTCACGCCCGGATCGGCAGGGACGCGCTCGCCGCCGCCAAGCTGGGCGGGATCGGCTATCACCCTTCGCTATTGCCGCGCCACCGCGGTAAGGCCGCCGTGGAATGGACCATCAAGGAAGGCGATCCGATCGCCGGCGGCACGATCTACCACCTCGCCGACCGCATGGACGCGGGCGCCATCGCCGCCCAGGACTGGTGCTTCGTCAAGAAGGGCGAGACGGCGCGGGAGCTCTGGGAACGCGCGCTGGCGCCTCTCGGCCTCAAGCTACTGGCCGACGTGATCGATTATGCCAAGGTCCACAAGACGCTGCCGGCCAAAGTTCAGGACGAGCAGTTCGCGACCTTGGCACCAAGTCTCTCCTGACGTTTACCCTTAACGCGAGTCCGCGTTGATTTTGCAGCGGAAATCGGAGCACCAAGACTCAAATAAACCATTGTTTCCACAGGAACAATTTTCGATTTGGCATCGCAACAAATTTCCGTCACATTTGGTGCGAATAAACGTCAGCATATCAGACAAATTCGAGGACGGATTTCATGCGTTTAGGTCGCATTGCGGTGTTGTGTGCCGCTTCAGTTGTCGCCGGCACCCTCGCCGCTCCCGCCTTCGCCCAGAGCCCCTATGACGGCAATTGGCAGGTCACGATCGTGACCAAGAGCGGCTCCTGCGAACCGACCGCAAGCTCCATGCTGACGGTTGCCGATGGCAAGATCACTGCGCCCGGCGCTAACGTTTCCGGCACCATCGGTCGTGAGGGACTTGTGAAAGTTTCGATCAATGGTGCATATGCCAACGGTCAACTCAACGGCAACGCCGGATCGGGGAAGTGGAATGGAGCATCTGCAGGCATACCATGCAGCGGGCGGTGGGAAGCATCGCGCCAATAAACCAACTGAGGCTCGCGCCAGAGGCCGGCGGCTGCTGATCGCGGCCGCCATTTTGTTTGTGGCGAGCATCGCCCGCACTGAAAGCCAAGCCCAGTCCGGCCCGTTTGCCCCGATGGCAGGCACCTGGAGCGGCAGCGGTACCGTCATCCTCGATGATGGCTCGACCGAGCGGATCCGCTGCCGGGCCAAGTACACCCCGATCGGCCCGACCATGGAAATGTCGCTGACCTGCGCCAGCGACGCCTACAAGTTCAATCTCGGGGCCAGCGTCAAGTCAGAGGGCAGCGCCATCACCGGCAGCTGGTCCGAGGCCAGCCGCAATATCAGCGGCTCGCTCCAGGGCCGCGGCGGCGGCGGAAACTTCGATGTGGTCGCCTCTGCCGCCGGCTTCAACGCCAATATCGCGCTGAAGACGAGTGGCAACAAGCAGACCGTCACGATGCGCGCCGATAGCCAGTTCCGCGGCGCCAACATCTCGATGTCGCGCTGAGATAGCACGTTCAAGACAGTCGACCCGGCGACCTCGCCGGGTCGACTTTTTATGCCTGCGGCACGAACGCCGTGACCTCGATCTCGACCTTGGCCCGCTCGTCAACGAGACCGCCGATGTAAAGCAGCGTCGAGGGCGGGAAGTTGCGTCCAAGCGTTTCCTTCCAGCCCGCGCCAATGCCGGCCCCGGCGGCCTCATACTCGCTGCGGCTGGTCAGGTACCACGTCAGGCGGACGATGTGCTCGGGGCCCGCGCCGGCCTCGCCCAGGAGCTTGATGATCCGCTTCAGAGCTGTCGCAACTTGCGCCGCCATGTCGGGCGCGTAGTTGCCGCTCTCATCGCCGCCGGTCTGCCCGGCCAGCACCACCCAACGCCCCGGCCCGTCGACGAGGACGCCATGGGAAAAGCCGCGCGGTTTTTTCCACTCGGCTGGCTGCAAGATACGCATGAGCGAAGACCTCCCGATTTTCTCGTCGTTCGCTGACGCCTTAGCACGCCGACCTGCATCGCTGCATCCGCAGATTTGGCCGTTGCAAACGGCGGCGATGTCGCTGATACCGGCCGTCCTTTCAAGATTCCATTCTCCAGCATCTGCCCTCAATGAGCACGACACCGTCAAAAACGATGGCCGCACTGTGGATGGCCGGCTGGCTGTCGCTGATGCTGGTGATGGCGGTTGCCGGGCGCGAAGCCACGCGCGAGCTGAACGTTTTTCAAATCATGGAAGTGAGGTCGCTGCTCGGCTTCGTGCTGCTCTCGCCGATCATCTACCGCGCGGGCGGTTTCAAGGTGCTCAAGACGTCGCGCCTGCCGCAACATATCGGTCGCAACCTGGTGCACTATGTCGCTCAGCTCGGCTGGTTCTTTGCACTGACGCTGATCCCGATCGGCCAGGTGGTCGCGATCGAGTTCACCATGCCGATCTGGACGGCGATCCTGGCGGCGAGCTTCCTGTCCGAACGCATGACGCCTTGGAGGATTGCGGCCATCGTGCTCGGCCTTGTCGGTGTGATCGTCATCGTCCGTCCCGCCGCCGGCGAGATCAATCCGGGGCAGCTGATCGCGCTCGGCGCTGCCGTCGGATTTGGCGTGTCAATGGCGCTGGTTAAATCCCTGACGCGCACGGACAGCGCGCTGTCGATCCTGTTCTGGATGCTGGTGGTGCAGTCGGTCGCAGGCTTCGCTCCGACGCTGTTTGTCTGGACTTGGCCATCGGCCCATGTCTGGGCCTGGGTCGGCGTGATCGCCGTCTGCGGCACGTTTTCACACTATTGCCTCGCGAGCGCGATGCGCTATGCGGACGCGACGATCGTGGTCCCCATGGACTTCCTTCGCGTTCCACTAACCGCGACGGCTGGCTGGCTGCTGTATTCCGAGCGGCTCGACGCCTGGACGGTCCTCGGCGCGGCGCTGATCCTGTGCGGCAATCTCCTGAATTTGAAGCCGGCTCCGCCCGTTCCCGCCCGCGCGCAGTGAACCTTGCGCTGCCTTGCGCGACAAAACGAAGTGGCCGTGTGATTTGGATCACGTTCGGGAAGCATTCCCATCGTGCACATTCGGCCACACAGCAGCGGTTTGGACGCGACTTACTGCCGTTTTGGTGGCGCGGAGTCGGGCACTTCGTGTAGGTTCGTTGCCAATTTGTTGCTGCCTACAATTCGATTCTGTTGGGGATCTCAGATGCGCTATTTCACCCTCCTCGCTTCGCTGATGTGCATGGCCCTGTCGATCAGTGCCGCGAAGGCCGACCGCCGCGTCGCCTTCGTCGTCGGCAACGGCAACTACAAGAACGTCGCGCAATTACCGAACCCGCCGATCGACGCCAAAGCGATGGCGGCGACGCTGCGCAATGTCGGCTTCGAGGTGATCGAAGGATCCAATCTCAGCCGCGACCAGATGACGGAGAAGCTGCTCGACTTCGGCCGCAAGGCGCAAGGCTCCGACATCGCGCTGTTCTATTATGCCGGCCACGGCATCGCGGTCAGCGGCACCAATTATCTCCTGCCTGTCGACGCCGACATCAAGTCGGAGATGGACGTCAAGCTGGGGGCGGCCATCAACATCGACCTCACGCTCGAGCAGACCATGGGCGATGCCAAGGTCAAGCTCGTCTTCCTCGATGCCTGCCGCGACAATCCGTTCGCCGCCAAGATCAAGTCGAACTCGGCGACCCGCAGCGTCAACGTCCAGAGCGGTCTCGCCGAGATGAAGTCCGGCGAAGGCACGCTGATCGCGTTCGCCACCGGTCCTGGCCAGACCGCCCTCGACGGCCAGGAGGGCAACAACAGCCCGTTCACCCGCGCGCTGATCGACAACATCACCAAGCCCGGGGTCGAGATCCAGCAGGCGATGACGTCGGTGCGCGCCCAGGTCAATGAAGAGACCCGCAAAGGCCAGCTGCCCTGGGGCCACACCAACCTGACCGGCTCCGTCTATCTCAACCAGGCCCCCACGACCCAGGTCGCCAACGCGGCTCCGACCGCGGCTGGCAGCGTGCCAATAGCGACCGGCGGCGGCTCGGACGGCGTCGAGCTCGAATATTGGCGCTCGGTAAAGGAGTCCAACAAGCCGGAAGAGCTCAACGCTTATCTTGCCGCCTATCCGAACGGTCAGTTCAAGGCGCTGGCGCTGGCACGCCTTGCTGCGATCAAGAGCGGCCCCTCGACCGCGACCCGCACGCTCACTGCTGGCGTCGATCCCGCGACTTTTACCGACGAGGCCACTCAGCTCACCGAGGACCAGATCGGCCTCGACAAGAACCAGCGCCGCGACGTGCAGCGTCGCCTCACCGGCCTCGGCTTCGACACCAAGCAGACCGGCGTATTCAGCGATGAGACCCGCGCCGTGCTCAAGCGCTGGCAGGCCGCGCGCGGCTATCCTTCCTCCGGCTACCTCAATAAGCACCAGCACAAGGCCCTGCTCTCGGAGATCGTGGCTGCACCGCCGACCGCCAGTGATAACAGCCAGAAGGCGGCTCGGCGTGCCAGCGCTCCGGCACCCAGCAGTGCGCCGGCACCCGCTCCCCAGCGCAGCAATCCAGGCGACGCTGCCGGCGCGGCCTTCGTGGGTGGCGTCGTCGGCGGCATGATGGGCGGCATGTTCCGCCGCTGAGGCGCGAAGCCAATCAAAGCAAAAGCCCGGCTCAGGCCGGGCTTTTTCGTTGCGAGTTCCTCATCCCGAGGAGCGCGCCATAGGAGCGCCTCTCGAAGCATGAAAGGCCCGGAGGCCTTCATCCTTCGAGACGCTTGCCGCGCAAGCTTCTCAGGATGCGGTCCGCTGCCTGGGCTGCGGTGCCTACTTCCCCGCGGCCTTCCGCAGCGCCTCGTTGATGCGGTCCTGCCAGCCCGGCCCGCCCTCCTGGAAGAACTCCAGCACGTCCTGGTCGATACGCAGCGTGACCTGCTCCTTGATGCCGGGAACGGCGGTTTGCTTGGGCGGCGCCACGGCGGCCTTGGCTGTCACCTTCTTGAACGCCGCCTCAGCTTCCGTCCTGGCGTCGCCAAGCGTACGCGGCCGTCTTGGTTGATCCGCCATATCCTAGATTCCCTCAAACAGAGCCGTTGAAAGATACCGCTCGGAGAAGGACGGCACCACCGCCAGGATGGTTTTTCCCGCAGCTTCGGGGCGCTTGCCGATCTGGAGCGCCGCCGCGATCGCGGCGCCCGAGGAGATGCCGCCTGGAATGCCCTCATGCCGCGCCAGCGCGCGGGAGGTCTCGATTGCCATGGTCGAGTTGATCTTGACGATTTCGTCGATCACGGAGCGATCGAGGATGTCGGGGACGAAGCCGGCACCGATGCCCTGGATCTTGTGCGCGGTGTGCTGGCCGCCTGAGAGCACCGGGCTCTCCTCCGGCTCGACCGCCACCACCCGCAAGGATGGTTTGCGCGGCTTCAGCACTTGGCCGACGCCCGTGATGGTGCCTCCGGTGCCGACCCCGGCGACGAAGATATCGATGCGGCCCGCCGTGTCATTCCAGATCTCTTCCGCCGTGGTGCGGCGGTGCACCTCGGGATTGGCGAGGTTCTTGAACTGCTGCGGCATCACCGAGTTCGGCGTCGTCTTCAACAGTTCTTCCGCGGCGGCAATGGCGCCCTTCATGCCCTGGGCTGCCGGAGTCAGCACCAGTTCGGCACCGAGAAAGGCCAGCATCTTGCGCCGCTCGATCGACATCGACTCCGGCATTACCAGCTTGAGCCGGTAGCCGCGCGAGGCCGCGACGAAGGCAAGCGCGATTCCGGTATTTCCGGACGTCGGCTCGATCAACACGGTGTCGGGCGTGATGATGCCCGCCTTCTCCATGGCGATGATCATAGCCGCACCGATGCGGTCCTTCACGCTCGCGGCCGGGCTGAAATATTCAAGTTTTGCCAAAATGGTCGCATTCACGCCGTGCATGCCGGGCAGTCGCTGCAACCGCACGATCGGCGTGTCGCCAAAAGCCTCGACGATCGAGTCATAGATCCGGCCGCGACCGGGCTGGTGCGCTGCACCCGTGTTGGACGATGCGTCCATGATGAACTCCCTGTGGCGACGATCTGCGCTTCTGTCGCGGCTCTTGCGCAGTTACGGACAGCTTGCGGCGACACGCAAGCGACAATGCAGCACATGTTAAATACGCTGCATCGCAAAATCACGTGAGCTGCCAATATCAGAAAACCAACGCATTTGTGTTGCGACCTCGTCAAGCGCATCTGCTTATGTTAGACTTAAGTCTCAAGCAGGGAGAGGTCACCACGATGTCAGCGATTGCTGAAGTGTTGTCGACCGTCGCGCTCAACCGCGATCCGCGTTGCAGCGAGTTGCCCACCTGTCCGGTCTGCGCCGACTCCATGGTCGCCGCCGAAGCATCCGCCTACGTCTCGGACCGCGTGATCAGCTATCTCTGGACCTGCGATAATTGCGGCTACGGCTTCGTCACCAAGCACGCCATCAAGCAGCGGTTCGTATGCAACTGATCGTGGAGTTGCTCTAGCGCGGGGCGATGTCGCCCCTCGCCCAGTCCTCACGCGTAAGCTGATAGAACTCCTCGAACTTGCCCTGTGCGATCGCAACCCTGATGCCCTGCATCAGGGTTTGATAGTAAGCGATATTGATCTCGGACAGCAGCATCGCCCCGAGCGTCTCGCCTGCCTTGACGAGATGATGCAGATAGGCGCGAGCGCAGCTGCGCGTCGAGGGCCATGAGCTCTCCTCATCGAGCGGACGCGGATCTTCGGCGTGGCGCGCGTTGCGCAAATTGACCTGGCCGAAGCGCGTGAAGGCGACGCCGTGACGGCCATTGCGCGTCGGCATCACGCAATCGAACATGTCGACACCGCGCTTGACCGCCTCGAGGATGTCGTCGGGCGTGCCGACGCCCATGAGGTAACGTGGGCGCTCTTGCGGCAGCAGCGAGGCGGTCTCGTCAATCATCGCCAGCATCACCGCCTGCGGCTCGCCGACGGCAAGGCCGCCGATCGCATAGCCGTGGAAGCCGAGCTCGACCAGGCCTTGCGCGCTTGCATGGCGAAGCTGCGGCACGTCGCCGCCCTGCACGATGCCGAACAGCATGTAACCAGCGGGCGCGCTCTCGAAGGCCCGCTTGCTGCGCTCGGCCCAACGGAGCGACAGGCGCATCGCCCGCTCGATGTCATCACGCTCGGCCGGTAGCCGCACACATTCGTCCATCTGCATGGCGATGTCGGAGCCGAGCAAGCGCTGCACCTCGATCGAGCGCTCCGGCGACAGCTCGACCTTGGCACCGTCGATATGCGAGCGGAAGGTGACGGCGTGCTCGCTGACCTTGCGCAGATCCGCCAGCGACATCACCTGGAAGCCGCCGGAATCCGTCAGCATCGGCCCGTTCCAGCCGGTGAAGGTCTGCAAGCCGCCAAGCGCCGCGATCCGTTCGGCGCCGGGCCGCAGCATCAGATGATAGGTGTTGCCGAGCACGATGTCGGCGCCGGCGTCGCGCACCTCGCGCCAGTGCATGCCCTTCATGGCACCCGCGGTGCCGACCGGCATGAAGGCCGGCGTCCGCACCACGCCGTGGGGCGTCGTCAGGCGCCCGCTGCGCGCGGCGCCATCGGTACCGAGCAACTCAAAGTGATTGGGAAGATCATTGTCGGGATTCATGGCGGTGCTTATTGCGTGTCGGAGGACGTCAATCAACCCGCCCGAACCATGCCATGGCCGGCCAATGGCTCAACTGGGAGGACTTGAGCGATATCGAGGTCCGCGGCTCTTGTTAAACAAAACGATACAGTATAGTTTTACTGTGGAGGCTGGACGAGAATGCCGCGGCAGATTTGCCGGCGGCCGTATGAGTGTGATCGCCCGCCACCGACGATGCCCTACCCTTCAAGTTCGACTGACATGTCCGCCCCATCGCAGGGCTGGACAAGGCCGATAGGCGCCCGCCTGGGCGGAGTCCTGGTCTTGACGTGCAGCCTGGCGCTCGGTGCCTGCACGTCCCTGCCCCGCACGCCCTACACGGCCGCTGAAGCCAGCACATCGCGCGTGCTCGACATCGATGGGCTCCGGCGCTACGCCGACGAGCCCGTTACGAAATTCAGCTTCGAGAAAGACAACAGCACCGCGACCAAGACCTACCTGGCGCTATCCGGCGGCGGTGCCGACGGCGCCTATGGCGTCGGCGTGCTGAACGGCTGGACCGCGTCCAGAACCCGTCCCACCTTCTCGGTCGTCTCGGGCGTCAGCACCGGCGGCCTCATCGCGCCGTTTGCATTCCTCGGCTCGCAATATGACGACACGCTGAAGGAGGTCTACACCAGCGGCATCGCCGAGAGCCTCCCTGAAGGATCCCAGCATCATGCGGGTGCTATTCGGATCCGGCCTGTTCGGCAACACGCGGCTGCGCGAGCTCGTCGCCCGCTATGTCGGACCCGAGATCATGGCGCAAGTCGCGCGCGAGAATGCCAAGGGCCGGAAGCTATTGGTGGTGACGACCGATCTCGACACCCAGCGGACCGCGATCTGGGACATGGGCAAGATCGCCGCGGTCGGGACAGCCGAGGCGCTAAAGCTGTTTCGCGACGTGATGGCGGCCTCCGCCAGCATTCCGCTGGTTTTTCCGCCGATCATGATCGACGCCGAAGGCCAGGGCCGGCGTTTCCAGGAGATGCATGTCGACGGCGGGGTGACGGCGCCGGTGCTGACGTTGCCGGAAGCCCTGCTGTTCCAAGGCAGCCGCCTGCCGGGCAACACGAAGATGGACATCTACATTCTCGTCAACAAGAAGATCGAACGCAATTTCGAGCTCGTCTCCAACAGCACCATCGACGTCGCCTCGCGCAGCCTGTCGTCGATCACCCAGTCGCAGACGCGCTCGATCATTTTCTCCACCTATGATTTCGCCAAGCGCAACCGCCTCGGCTTCCATCTCTCCTACATCGCGCGCGACTATCCGGCGGCGCCCTCGGAAGGCTTCGATACCGCCTACATGCGGGCGCTGTATCAGTACGGACATGACAAGGCGGCTTCCGGCCAGGCGTGGACTTCGACGCTTCCGTGATCCCTCATGACGGAACGAGGCCACAGGGAAACCGTTGATGACACGGCCAAATCGGCCAGATTCGCGATGACGCCCCCGCTGCTGCGCGATATAGAGCGAATGACTGATATCGCGATCGCGCAGGAATCATTGGGCATGGGATTGACTGCGACCAAGACCAGACCGGCTGCGCCACGGCGCGAGGTGCCGAAATCGCGCGGCGGCCGGCCGACGAAGACCGCCGCGATCGAGCGCGATCAGCGGCTGATCGAGGTCGCCACCCGCCTATTCCTCGATCGCGGCTTCGACGCGACCTCGCTCGACGCAGTCGCGGAAGCGGCCCGGGTCAGCAAGCCCACAGTCTATTCCCGTTACGGCGACAAACGAGGGCTGTTTGCGGCCGTGCTGAGGCGCGAGATCGCACGATGGCTTGCACCGTTGTCGGCAGCCGCGGAGACGCAACTCTCTAGCGCCGCGAACATCTCGGTCGAGCAGCGGCTGGTCGAGATCGGGCGCGAGATGCTCACATTCACCTGCGGTCCCGACGCCGTCGCCTTCAGCCGCATGATGACGTCACAGGCCATCAACTTCCCTGACGTCGCCAAGCTCGGCAAGGAGGAAGGCTGGCTCAAGGCCGTCGCCACCACGGCGCGCTTCTTCGATCACCTGGTGGCGCAAGGCGCACTTGATGTCGAAGACACCACCATTGCAGCCGAGGTGTTTCTCGACGTGGTCGTCGGGCACACCCACCGCATGGCGACGTTCGGAACGGCGCTGGAGCTAAAACCTGCGGAGAAGCGCATGCGTGCGGCGATCAAGCTGTTCCTGGCCGGCGCGCTGGGACCCGCCGACCGCGTCCAGAGCGCCGCAAAGAGCACGCCGCGGCGCCCGTCCCGCTGACAATTCCGTGAGCTCGCGATCAAATCCCAAAGAACCCGTGGCTCGGCCATTGACCAAATGAAACGATACGGTATGGTTTTGTTATAAGGCGAGACGGACCGCTTTTTCACCAGCCCCAAGGAGGTCCGTACCGCTTCGATCGTCGCGCCGGGTACAGCCCGATGCGGCGCTCCGCGGCCGACCGGTGCCCAAGGTCGGCCGCGAATTCTTTACGATTCCGGCACACTCGCTGGCCGAGGGTTTCGAGCATGACGACAGCCAAACGATGGACCTCGCAACTGCTTGCGATCGCCTTGCCCGCGCTGCTCCTCGCGGCACCGGCACAGGCGATCATGACCGCAGGCACGCCGACCGCGCTTCACAGCGACACAGATGGTGATGCCGAAGCGGACCGCCAGGCGGTCAGCCGCGAGATCGAGCGCTTCCGCAGCTCGTCGATCTCGATCAGCCAGGCCATGGCGATTGCAGAAGGCCGACACGCCGGCGCCACCACGGCAGATGTGAGTTTCGATGGAGCCTCCGGCGCCCCGGTCTACCGGGTGAAAACCCTGCACAATGACCGGATCTGGCGCCACACCATCAACGCGTTGACCGGAGAGCTCGTCGGCGGGGAAGCCGCCCTCCCCCTCGCCGAGCTCGACCATGAGGACCGTGACAACCTCGCAGCGCTCGGCGCGATCAGGCACCGCCTCGCCGACGCCGTGCGCGTCGCCGAACGCGCAGCCTCGGGCAAGGCAATCAGCGGCGGGCTGGTGCGCGAACGCGGCCGTCTCAATTTTGCGATTGTCGTGATCAGCGGCGACGACCTCAAGGAGGTCATCCTGGAGCCGCCGGGCGCGCGGGCCAAATAGCGGCGGGCCCGGCCCCGGCATCGACCGGGGCGGAAAGCCATTGACGGCTGCAAGACTCTCCCGCATAAGTCGCCGCCATGTTCGCGACCACCAAACGCACGACCAAAACCACCACGGCCTCAGGGGCCCGGGGAGGCGTGCGCGCGTAGGTCGTCGACTTAAACGCATCAGCTCTACCGAAGCCCCGCCCTCGATGGTCCGGGGCTTTTTTGTTGTCTAAATTCTCAATGCAATGGAGGACAAAGTGAGTAACGATCCCGTCGTCGCAATTGTCGGCGTCACCGGTGCGGTGGGCGCCGAATTCATCGCCACCATGGACAAGCGCGGCTTTCGCGTCGGCAAGCTCAAGGCGCTGGCGAGCGCCCGCTCGGCGGGCAAGACAGTGTCGTTCCGCGGACAACAGGTTGTCATCGAGGAATTGACCGAGCGCGCGTTTGACGGCGTCGACATCGCCCTTTTCTCCGCCGGCGGCAGCATCTCCAAGAAGTTCGCGCCGATCGCGGTCAAGGCCGGCGCGGTCGTGGTCGACAACTCCTCCGCCTTCCGCATGGACCCGAACGTGCCGCTGGTGATCCCCGAGATCAACGCAAGCCGCATTCGTGATCACAAGGGCATCATTGCCAACCCGAACTGCGCCGCCATCACGGCGCTGGTGCCGCTCTGGCCGATCCACCAGAAGAATCGCATCAAGCGGGTGATCATCTCGACCTATCAGGCGGCTTCCGGCGCCGGCGCCGCGGCGATGGAGGAGCTCGTCGAATCCACCCGCGCCAATCTCAACGGGCAGGTCTATACGCCCAAGGTGATGCCGCACCCCTACGCCTTCAACCTCTTCAACCACAACACCGCGGTCGATCCTGAGACCGGCTACAATGATGAAGAGACCAAGGTCATCAAGGAGACCCGCAAGATCTTCGAGGATGAGACCATTGCCGTCGGCGTCACCTGCGTGCGCGTGCCGGTGCTGCGCGCCCATTGCGAAGCCATCACCTTCGAATGCGAGAAGCCGATCACCGAGGACCAGGTCCGCGCCATCATGGCGCAGGCGCCCGGCGTCAAGGTGATCGACGACCGTGCCAAGAACTACTTCCCGATGCCGATCGACGCCTCGGGCCAGGACGACGTCCTGGTCGGCCGCATCCGCAAGGACCTCAGCGACCCCACAGGACATTCGATCTCGATGTTCGTCGCGGCCGATCAGCTGCTCAAGGGCGCGGCATTGAATGCTGTACAGATAGCGGAGCTCTTGCCGCAGCGGGCGATGGCGTAGCGGTCTCGTAGGGCGGGCAAACCGAAGCGTGCCCACCAATCGACCTCAACTATGCAGATCGATGGTGGGCACGGCGCTCTGCGCCTTTGCCCACCCTAGGGCAGTGTTGTAGCCCGCAAGAGCGCAGCGAAATGCGGGAAGCCGCAAGGCAGGAATTCCGGATTTCGCTTCGCTCATCCGTCTTAGGGCTCTGCCCGGAACAGCAAACACGCATCGCCATACGAATAGAACCGGTAGCCGCTCCCGATGGCGTGCGCATAGGCTCGCTTCATCGTCTCCAGACCCGCAAACGCTGACACCAGCATGAACAGCGTCGACTTCGGCAGGTGGAAATTGGTCAACAAAATATCGACCGCGCGAAAGCGATAGCCGGGGGTGATGAAGATCGAGGTCTCCGCCGCGAATGGCAGAATGGTGCCATCCTCGCTTGCCGCGCTCTCGAGCAGGCGCAACGACGTGGTGCCGACGGCGATGATGCGGCCGCCGTTCTTGCGCGCGGTGTTGAGCCGCTCCGCCGTCTCGGCCGAGATCGTCCCCCACTCGGCATGCATCTTGTGGCTCTCGGTATCGTCCACCTTGACCGGCAGGAACGTCCCTGCCCCGACATGCAGCGTCACGCGGTTGATGCCGACGCCGTGCTCGCGCAGCACCTGCTCCAGCGCGGGCGTAAAATGCAGCCCGGCGGTCGGCGCGGCGACGGCGCCTTCGTTCGCCGCGAACATCGTCTGGTAGTCGGCAAGATCCTGGTCATCAGGCGTACGCTTGGAGGCGATATAGGGCGGCAGCGGCGGGCTGCCGAGATCGGCAATGGCCTGGTCGAGCGTGGGCCCGTGGAACGAGAACGACAGCGTCACCTCGCCTTCGCTGCCCTTGGCCTCGACCTCGGCGTCGAGATGGCCGAGCAGGCAGACCTTGCCTTCATTGCCGAAGCGGATGCGGTCGCCGGCTGTGAGCTTCTTCGCCGGCTTGACCAGCGCCTGCCAGCGCGAGCCGTCGAGACGCTTGATCAGTGTCGCCTCGATCTTCGGCTCGGTCTCGCGGCCGATGCGGCGGCCCTTGAGCTGCGCCGCGATCACCTTGGTGTCGTTGACGACGAGCTGATCGCCCGGCTTCAGCGATTGCGGCAGGTCGGAAATGGTCTGGTCGCGCAACGCGCCATTCTCGACGACCAGCATCTTCGCGGAGTCGCGCGGGCTCGCCGGACGCAACGCGATACGCTCGGGCGGCAGGTCGAAATCGAAGAGATCGGTGCGCATGTCGAGTTCAGCGCCGCACAGTCAGACCCTCATGGTGAGGAGGCGCGTAGCGCCGTCTCGAACCATGAAGGCCAAACTGCAGCAGCGGCCTTCATCCTTCGAGACGCGCGTTCCGCGCTCCTCAGGATGAGGATCGAGCACTTATTCCTTGTCCGCGGCCATCCGCGCCTTGACGATCTTGTCGGGGTTCTGCACCGGCTCGCCGCGCTTGATCTTGTCGACGTTCTCCATGCCCTCGGTGACTTTGCCCCACACCGTGTACTGGTTATCGAGGAAGCGGGCGTCGTCGAAGCAGATGAAGAATTGGCTGTCGCCGGAGTCGGGATTGGCGGCGCGGGCCATCGAGGCGGTGCCGCGCACATGCGGCTCCTTGTTGAACTCGGCCTTCAGCTTCTTGCCGGAGCCGCCGGTGCCGGTGCCCTGCGGGCAGCCGGTCTGCGCCATGAAGCCGTCGATCACGCGATGGAACACGATGCCGTCGTAAAAGCCCTCGCGGACCAGCTCCTTGATGCGCGCGACGTGGCCGGGCGCCAGATCAGGCCGCATCTCGATGGTGACGGGGCCCTGCGTGGTCTCGAGGATCAGGGTGTTTTCGGTGACGCTCATGCTCGTCTCTCTTGCGTTGGGGGTGAAGTCTTCCGGCTGCGGAACTGGATTGCGAATGGACGCCCTGCGGCGGCGCCGGCCATTGCATCGGTAAATGGCATCGGCGTGCAGCGTTGCAACGCTTCCATCACCGCGATCCGGTATTGCAGCCGGTCATCGTCGGAGGCTTCCGCGGATTCATAGGTAATCCTCGGATGGCCCAGAATGTTTCCGGCCCGGTTAAAGCTCACGACGACGGTGATGTCGAGTGGGCGCGCCTTGGCCGGCGGTGGCGGCTTCCAGCAGGTGCGCAGATGCCGGAAAACGTCCTGGATGGTGTTGACCTGCGCATCCGCGGCGGCCGCACTGGGAATGCCGAGCTGCAGCATCGCGGCAACCAGCAGGAGCTTGCCACCGCGGCGCGCCATCGGCCTCTCCTATTTGATGTCGGATGCGACCTGCACCTTCACCATCTTGTCGGGATCGGTGACGGTGCCGCTCGGCGAGCCGGGCGGTGCCTTCTTCAGCTTGTCGACGACCTCCATGCCCTGCACGACCTCGCCGATCACCGTGTACTGGTTATCAAGACTGCCACCGTCGGCGAACATGATGAAGAATTGCGAGTTGGCGCTGTCGACGCTGTCGCCGCGCCGCGCCATCCCGACGATGCCGCGCGCAAAATGCACCTTGGAGAATTCCTGCTTCAGGTTCGGATATTTCGACCCGCCGGTCCCGTTGCCATTCTGGCCATCGCCGGTCTGCGCCATGAACCCGTCCATCACCCGATGAAACGGGACGTTGTTGTAGAAGCCTTCACGTGCGAGCTGCTTGATGCGCTCGGCATGCTGGGGCGCGATGTCGGTCCTGAGCTTGATGACGATGCGGCCCTTGGTGCTGTCAATGACGATGGCGTTGGCCTTGTCGAGGTTCGCCGGCAATTGCTGCGCCACCGCCGGCGCCGCGAACACGAGCGCGGCAAGAACTGCGAGAATTCGGATCATGACAACTCCGGATCAGATGAGGAAGAAGCGCGCGGTTATCAGGCGAATTTTGCCTTGAGCAGGCTTGCTACGAGCGGCGGGACGAAGGCCGAAACGTCTCCGCCCATACCGGCGATCTGGCGCACCAAAGTGGCGGTGATCGGGCGAACCATGGGAGAGGCCGGCAGGAACACCGTATGCACCTCCGGCGCCATGGCCTCGTTCATGCCGGCAAGCTGCATCTCGTAATCGAGGTCGCTGCCGTCGCGCAGGCCCCGGATCATGATGGTCGCGCCGTGCTTGCGCGCCGAGGTGACCGACAGATCGTCAAAGGTCACGGCTTCGAGCACGCAACCGGCCTGGGCCGCCACCGGCCCGCAGACGTCGTGCAGCATCTTCAGCCGCTCCTCGGTCGAGAACAGCGGCTTCTTGCCGGGGTGGACTCCAATTGCGACAACCAGCCTGTCGCACAGCGACACGCTGTGCCGGACCACGTCCAGATGGCCGTTGGTGATGGGGTCGAAGGAACCGGGATAGAAGGCGATGCGCGGCATGGCCTCCTCCTACCGCGCCCGGCCCGGGGCGGCAAGTCGGGCGGGTTCCCTGCCGTTTTTTCCGCAAAACCATGTCGGAATCCCTCGAATTGTTTCGTCCTGGGGGCGGCCACGAAACAAAGGGCGCATCAACGAAACCATTTCCCGCTCCGGCGAAGACGTCTGGAAACTGGCCATGGTTACCAATCCGGCCAACGAATGACGGGCCGCACACAAGGCGCAGCGGCCGCATCACAGGGGACTGTCAATGATCAAGGCTCTTTCGGCGATCGCCATCTCAGCATGTGCTGCCGCCGCCCTCACCCTGCTGCCCGGCTTCGCCCCGACCGTCGAAGCCAGCGTGCCGCAGCCGCTGGCCAAGAGCGACCGGCTCGACATCCGCAGCATCGGCAAGGACTGCTCGCAGCAGGCCTGGCCGAACTTCGAAGCCTCGTGCCTGCGCCGCGCCGGCACCAAGGCCAATGTCCGTGAGGCACGCCTCGTGACCGCCGATCGGACCCCTTAGTCGGACCTGTCAGTTTCACGTCAGCCAAAGCGCGATGAGATCAGGATGAATCGTCATCGCGCGTTAGGTTGTTGTTTGAGCATGATCTTTTCGAAAAACCGCTGGGCACTTTTCGGGATCATGCGCTAGCCCGCTATAGACCGACCCAATACAAACCCCATGGATATTTGCGACGTCTCGTCGCAGACTGCCTGATGCTCGCGCCCGCCGGAATGATCCGTCGGGCGCGATTCCCATCGGGGGTCGCCATTGTCCAGTACGCCCGCAGTCGCTTCCGGCCATCATCCCGATCCGCTGCCGCTTGCTATGACCATGGGCGCCCTTGGGGTGGTCTATGGCGATATCGGCACCAGTCCCCTCTACGCCCTGAAGGAAGCCGCCAAGGCGGCTGCCCATGGCGGCACGTTAAGCCACGATGCTGTCCTGGGGGTTGCCTCACTGATCCTCTGGGCACTGCTGCTCATCATTTCGCTCAAATATGCGTTGTTGATCCTGCGCGCGGACAATCGCGGCGAAGGCGGGATCGTCGCGCTGCTAGCGCTGCTGCACGCCCGCAATGCCCAGCCTGGCACCTGGCGGGCGCATCTGCTGGTCGTCGGCCTCGTCGGCGCCGCCCTGCTCTATGGCGACGGCGCGATCACCCCCGCGATCTCCGTGCTCAGCGCCATCGAAGGCCTCAAGGTCGACGCCCCCTCGCTTGCGCCCGTCGTCGTGCCCGTCACCATCGCGATCCTGATCGGCCTGTTCATGATGCAGAAGCAGGGCACCGGCTTCATCGGCCGCATCTTCGGCCCGGTGATGCTGGCCTGGTTCGTCGTGCTTGCCGCGCTTGGCATCTACGGCATTGTCAAGGCGCCCGCGGTGCTGGCGGCGCTGAGCCCGCTCTATGCCTTCGACTTCCTGATCCACCAGGATTTCCATATCTCCTTCGGAATCCTCGGCGCCGCTTTCCTCGCGGTGACCGGGGGCGAAGCCATGTACGCCGACATGGGGCATTTCGGCCGCTTCCCGATCCGGCTCGCCTGGTTCGCAATCTGCCTGCCCGCGCTGGTGCTGAACTATTTCGGTCAGGCCGCGCTCCTGATCACCGATCCCGCCATGATCGAGAATCCGTTTTTCCAGCTCTGCCCCGACGCCCTGCACTATCCGCTGGTGGCCTTCTCCGCGGTTGCGACCGTGATCGCCTCGCAGGCGATCATCTCCGGCGTGTTCTCGCTGACCCAGCAGTCGATCCAGCTCGGCTTCCTGCCGCGCATGCTTATCCGCCACACCACGAGCGCTGCAATCGGCCAGATCTACGTGCCGCTGGTGAACTGGTTGCTGGCCGCCGCAACGTTGGGAGCGGTCCTGAGCTTCGGGACGTCGGACGCGCTCGCCGGCGCCTACGGCATCGCGGTGTCGCTGCTGATGGCAATCACCACGCTGCTCGCGGCCCTGGTGGCGATCCAATGGGGATATTCGCCCTGGCTCGTGGTGGCCGTGAACGGCACCTTCTTCGTGATCGACGTGATCTTCTTCTCCGCCAATTCGATCAAGCTGTTCGAGGGCGGCTGGTTTCCCCTGCTGCTCGCCGGCCTCGTCGCCTTCCTGATGCTGACCTGGCGCGCCGGCGTGAAGCTGGTCGAGGCGGCGCGGGCGAAGCTGCGCCAGCCGGAGGAAGACCTGATCGAGACCGCGGTCAACAAATGCCGCGCCAGGCTGCCGGGGACTGCCGTGTTCCTGGCCTCCGCGCCGCGCGGCGTGCCGCTGGCGCTGACCCAGTTCGTCAAGCACAACCGCGTGCTGCACGAACGCGTGCTGCTCGTCACCGTGCTGATCGAGGAGTCCCCGCACATTCCCGACCAAGAACGGGCCGAGGTGATCGAGATCATTCCCGGCATCACCCGCGTGATCCTGCATTACGGCTTCATGCAGAACCCGACGATCTATGAAGGATTGGGGTTCGTCGGGCGCCTGGGCAAGCTGCCCGGCATCGATCTCTCCGACGTCACCTACTATGTCGGCCGCGAGACCATCATCCCGCGCGAGGACGTGCCGGGCATGTGGGTCTGGCGCGAAAGCGTGTTCGCTTTCCTCCAGCGCAATGCCGAACGCTCGGCCGCGTTCTTCGGCGTGCCGACCAAGCAGGTCGTGGAGTTCGGGACCGAGCTGGAGATTTAGCGCGCAAATGCGCAGTCCGGATGGGGTGCAAGCGTAATCCGCGATTCCGAACGTTCGGCAACATGCGGTCCCGGATTGTGCCTTTGGCCGGCGCTTGGCACCGACTTCCTGCTCCATCTGCGCTACACGTTACTCCCCATTCGCGCCGTTGCTCTCCGCCTCTTCCGTGATGTGCTCGACCGAGACGACGTGCTCGTCCTCGGCGGTGTCGAACACGATCACGCCCTGGGTCGAGCGGCCGGCGATGCGGATGCCCTCGACCGGGCAGCGGATCAGCTGGCCCTTGTCGGTGACCAGCATGATCTGGTCGGCATCTTCCACCGGGAATGAGGCCACGAGGTTGCCGTTGCGGTTGTTGACGCTCATGGCGACGATGCCTTTGCCGCCGCGTCCCGTGGTGCGGTACTCGTAGGACGAGGTGCGCTTGCCATAGCCATTGACCGAGACGGTGAGCACGACCTGCTCCTGCGCCGACATCTCGGCGTAACGCTCCTGGGCAAGCTGGAAGCTGCCGGAGGTCTCCTCGGCCTCTCCGTCCGCGGCGGTCTCCTCAGTCGCGGCTTCGCCGGCGACCGCACGGCGCATTTTCAGGTACGCCGAGCGCTCGTCCGATGTGGTCTCGACATGGCGCAGGATCGCCAGCGAAATCACCTTGTCGCCCTCACCAAGCGCAATACCGCGCACGCCCATCGAGGTGCGCCCGGTGAACACGCGCACATCGGTGACGGGAAAACGGATGCACTGGCCGCCAGCGGCGGTCAGCAGCACGTCGTCGCGCTCAGTGCAGATCTGCACGTCGACGATCGCCTCGTTGTCGTCGAGCTTCATGGCGATGATGCCGGAGCGGCGGACATCGACGAAGTCGGACAGCTTGTTGCGCCGCACGTTGCCGCCTGTGGTGGCGAACATCACGTCGAGATTGCCCCAGGTCGATTCATCCTCGGGCAGCGGCATGATGGTGGTGATGCGCTCGCCCTGCTCCAATGGCAGGATGTTGATCAGCGCCTTGCCGCGCGCGTTCGGCGCAGCCATCGGCAGGCGCCAGACCTTTTCCTTGTAGACCTGGCCGCGTGAGGAGAAGAACAGCACCGGCGTGTGCGTAGAGGCGACGAACAGGCGGCTGACGAAATCCTCGTCGCGGGTCTGCATGCCGGCACGGCCCTTGCCGCCGCGGCGCTGCGCCCGGTAGGCCGACAGCGGCACGCGCTTGACGTAGCCAGCGTGGGAGACGGTGACGACCATGTCCTCGCGCTGGATCAGGTCCTCGTCCTCGACCTCGCCTTCCTGCTCCATGATCACGGTGCGGCGCGGCGTGGCGAACTCGGCCTTCACCTCGGCAAGCTCGGTCCTGATGATGTCGAGGATACGGGCGCGCGAGCGCAGGATCTCGAGATAGTCGCCGATCTCGCCGGCAAGTTTTGACAGCTCGTCGCCGATCTCGTCGCGGCCAAGCGCAGTGAGCCGCGCCAGACGCAATTCCAGAATGGCCTTGGCCTGATCCAGCGACAGGCGGATGGTGCCGTCCTCGTTGATGCGGTGGCGCGGATCGTCGATCAGCGTAATGATGTCCTCGACGTCGCGCGCCGGCCAGTCCCGCGTCATCAGGGTGTCGCGCGCAGCCGCTGGCGTCGGCGAGGTGCGGATCACCTTGATGATCTCGTCGATGTTGGCGACCGCGATGGCGAGGCCGACCTGCTCATGCGCGCGCTCGCGCGCCTTGCGCAGCTTGTACTTGGTCCGGCGCGTGACGACCTGCTCCCGGAAGCCGACGAAGATCGTCAGCATGTCCTTCAGGTTCATCGTCTGCGGACGGCCGGAATCGAGCGCGACGGCGTTGACGCCGAAGCTGGTCTGGAGCGGCGTGAACTTGTAGAGCTGATTCAGCACCACGTCGGGCATGGCATCACGCTTGAGCTCGACGACGACGCGGTAGCCATCGCGGTCGGACTCGTCGCGCAGGTCGGAGATGCCCTCGATCTTCTTTTCCTTGTAGAGCTCGGCGATGCGCTCGACCATCGTCGCCTTATTCACCTGATACGGGATCTCGGTGATGACGATCGCCTCGCGCTCCTTCCGGATCGTCTCGAAGGCGACCTTGCCACGCATCACGATGGAGCCACGGCCGAGATGGTAGGCGCTGCGGATGCCCTGGCGGCCGAGAATGATGCCGCCGGTCGGAAAGTCCGGGCCCGGGATGATGTTGTTGAGCTCGTCGATGGTGAGCGAAGGATTGTCGATCAACGCTAGGCAGGCGTCGATGACCTCGCCGAGATTGTGCGGCGGAATGTTGGTGGCCATGCCGACGGCGATGCCGCCGGCGCCGTTGACCAGCAGGTTAGGGAACCGTGCCGGCAGAACCACCGGTTCTTTGCTCGAGCCGTCGTAATTGTCCTGAAAGTCGACGGTCTCGTTGTCGATGTCGTCGAGCAGCTTCAGCGCGATCTTGGTTAGGCGCGACTCGGTGTAGCGCATCGCCGCTGGCGGATCGCCGTCGACCGAGCCGAAATTGCCCTGCCCGTCCACCAGCAATTCGCGCATCGAAAAAGGCTGCGCCATGCGCACCAGCGCGTCGTAGATCGCCTGGTCACCATGCGGATGGTATTGGCCCATGACGTCGCCGACGATACCGGCCGACTTCTTGTGCTTCTTGTCCGGCGTATAGCCTTCCTCGTTCATCGAGAACAGGATGCGGCGATGCACCGGCTTCAGGCCGTCGCGCGCGTCGGGCAGCGCGCGCGACACGATCACGCTCATGGCGTAATCGAGGTAGGACTTCTTCATCTCGTCGAGGATGGAGACGGGGCGAATGTCCGAGGGTTGCGCCGGCTGGTTGCCGGGCTTGTTATCGTCGTCAGCCAAGGGGAAATCCGGTGAGGTTTTATCTGGGAATCATATAGCGCATCGGGGCCGCGATAACTACCCTCGCGAAGGTCAGGGCAAGCGATTTTTCCGCCTATTTTTCCAACAACTTAAGCCCTTCAGAGCCCTGCTCCCGAGAGGCGCGAAATCGGCCTTCCGAAATGGCCTCCATCGCCTGAAGATCGCGCTGCGAGTGCCCTTTCAGAATATTTGCCATGGCGCAATCCAAGCTCACGTCAAACATGAAGCGGGCCCGGAAAATCCGAGCCCACCCCGCCGATGAACAGGAATTGCTGACACGACACACCAGGCGGAGCCCGATCGGGCAATGCGCCTCGGCCGCGTGATCCGTGTTCTCAGAACGGGATATCGTCGTCCATGTCGCTGTTGCGGGCACCGCCAGCGGCAACGGGACGGCGAGGCGCGCTGCTTACGGGACCGGACGAGCCGAAGTCGCCGCTGGGTTCGTCGCCGAAGCTGCCACTGCCTCCGCCGCGACCGTCGAGCATCGTCAGGGTCGAGTTGAAGCCCTGGAGCACGACTTCGGTCGAGTACTTCTCGACGCCGCTCTGGTCAGTCCATTTGCGGGTCTGGAGCGCGCCCTCGATGTAAACCTTGGCGCCCTTCTTCAGGTACTGCTCGGCGACCTTGCACAGCCCTTCATTGAAGATCACGACGCGATGCCATTCGGTCTTTTCCTTGCGCTCGCCGGTGTTCTTGTCGCGCCAGGTCTCAGAGGTGGCGATGCTCAAATTGGCAATCGGTCGCCCGTCCTGGGTGCGGCGGATTTCGGGATCCTTGCCGAGATTTCCAACCAGAATGACCTTGTTGACGCTTCCCGCCATCGCCGCTCTCCACTCCAATGCCACTGAATTTCAAAGGCCGAGTCCGCTCTGTGCGTTCCTCCGCCGCCCGTTGAGGCGACCCTATACGCTTGCGGGCGCCGCTCAGCCCATCACCCCTCGGGTTATCCCCACATATAGCACCGCCATTGGCTTCGTTCCAGATTTGTTCTTTGAGACAATCCGAGGCGGACATCGATGGTGGTGATGAAGGCAGCCGCTCGATGGAACTTTTTTGGGTTCCCGCGAAAGGCGGAAACCGCTTAACATTCATCAAGTTGCGCTTGGCTCAATCGGTCCGCGAGTGTGGCATTTCGGAGACGGACTTTGCCGGTTTCGTAGGCTAGGGTTGCCTCGGAATTAGTTCATATGGGCGTCGCGCCTTAATTAGCCGCTTCGGGGAGTTCGAGAAGCGGTCGAAACTGGGGAGACTGCAATGAATAGGATTCTGTTTAGTGCAATCGGTGCAATGGCGCTGGGCCTCTCGGCTCCCGCAAGCGCGGCAGATCTCGCTGCGCGCCCATACACCAAGGCTCCGGCTCCTGCCGTTGCCGCGATCTACGACTGGAGCGGCTTCTACATCGGTATCAACGGCGGCGGTGGTTCGAGCCACAAGTGCTGGGATTTTGTGACGCCTGTTACCGGCACTCTGGTTGGCGAAGGCTGCCACAACGCGACGGGCGGCACGGTCGGTGGCCAGATTGGCTATCGCTGGCAGTCGACCAATTGGGTGTTCGGCTTCGAGGGCCAGGGCAACTGGGCTGACTTTTCTGGCGACAACGTGAGCACCCTCTTCCCTGGCACCGCTTTGGTCACCGGTGATCGTAACCGCTCTCGCATCGACAGTTTTGGCCTGATCACTGGCCAGGTCGGCTATGCCTGGAACAATGTGCTGTTCTATGTGAAGGGCGGCGCCGCTGTGGTCGGGGACAAGTACGACGTCTATGCCGCCGCAGGCACTCCGGGCGCTGGCACGCTGCTGGCATCGGCACGTGAAACCCGCTGGGGTGGTACGGTGGGTGCCGGTCTGGAATTCGGATTCGCACCAAACTGGTCGGTCGGCGTCGAATACGACCACATTTTCCTCGGCCACCGCACGATCGGCTTTACCACGCCGGCGGGCGTTGTGTTCGGGAGCGACCGAATTGGCCAAGATGTCGACATCGGTCTCGTCCGGCTGAATTACCGCTTTGGCGGCCCGCTGGTCGCGAGGTACTGATCGCTCTGATTTCGTTCAACGATTAAAGGCCGGCCTCGTGCCGGCCTTTTTCGTTTTATCCAAAGCAGACGGTCGGATAAGTCAGTGATCAAGACGTTTTGTGGCTGTTGTGGCTTTTCGGAGACACAACTTGCGGCTTTAGTGGTGTAAGCACGGCATTAGTTGGGCCGTTGAGTCCGCTGCCTTCGGCATGGAAGGCGACAACAGAAACTGGGACTGGGATTAGTTGAAAATGAAAAAGGTTTTGTTGGCTTCGGCCTGCTTGTTCGCTCTCGCTGCTCCGGCTTCAGCCGCTGACCTCGCAGCGCGCCCCTATATCAAGGCCCCGATCGCTCCGGCCGCTGTCTACAACTGGACCGGCTTCTACCTCGGCGTCGTCGGCGGCGGCGCTTGGGAAAACGCGTCCGACCCGCGGATGCAGGGTGGCTTCGTCGGTGGCACCGCCGGCTACAACTGGCAGACCGGCAACGTCGTGTTCGGCATCGAGGCGGATGGCGCCTGGGCTGACGTGAGCGCTTCGGCGACCGCTCTTGGCATCACTGTCGCCTCCAAGACCGATGCGCTCGGCACCGTGCGCGGCCGAATCGGCTGGGCCGTCAACAACGTCCTGTTCTACGGCACCGGCGGCTACGCCTGGATCGACAACAAGATCACCGTCAGCGCCCTCGGCGTGAGCGTCTCCGACAGCAAGTGGCATTCCGGCTGGACCGTCGGTGCGGGCGTCGAAGCTTTCTTCGCTCCGCAGTGGTCGGTCAAGGGCGAGTACCTCTATCGCAGCCTCGGCAGCGAGAACTACTTCTCTAACCTTGGCGCTCCGCTGGCCTCCGGCACGATCAACTTCCACACCGTGCAGGTCGGCGTGAACTATCACTTCGGGGGCCCGGTGGTCGCCAAGTACTGAGCTGAGTACTGATCACTATCGACGTCACATCGTCACGAAAGGCCGGCCTCGCGCCGGCCTTTTTGTTTACGGGTCGTTCCGCGCAGTTCCGCTCGCGCCTGCTGCTGCCAGATGCCGCCAGCCCGCCAACAATCCGTTGACGATTCGCACGTGCCACTGGAAATCCGCTCGCGTTCTTCCTACGTTCGCTGACATACCCATCGGCGCCGATCCCGGTTCCGGGCGAAGCGCGCCTTTTACATTGGCGCGATCGCGCGTCTTTGGGATTCCTTGAGGACCAGCGGGATGGACGAAGTGATCAAGGCCAAGCGCCAACAACAGAACGCGGGCTCAAGCCTGCGCGCGATTACGATCCGTGGCGCGCGCGAGCACAACCTCAAGAACATCGACGTCGAGATTCCCCGCGACAAGCTGGTGGTGTTCACGGGGCTGTCGGGCTCCGGCAAATCCTCACTCGCCTTCGACACCATCTACGCCGAAGGCCAGCGCCGCTACGTCGAATCGCTGTCGGCCTATGCGCGCCAATTCCTCGAGATGATGCAGAAGCCCGACGTCGATCAGATCGACGGGCTATCGCCGGCGATCTCGATCGAGCAGAAGACGACCTCGAAGAATCCGCGCTCCACGGTCGGCACCGTCACTGAGATCTACGACTACATGCGCCTGCTCTGGGCGCGGGTCGGCGTGCCCTATTCGCCGGCCACCGGCCTGCCGATCGAGAGCCAGACCGTCTCGCAGATGGTCGACCGCGTGCTGGCGTTGCCGGAAGGCACGCGCCTCTATCTGCTCGCTCCGGTCGTGCGCGGCCGCAAGGGCGAGTACCGCAAAGAGCTCGCCGAATGGCTCAAGAAGGGTTTTCAGCGCGTCAAGATCGACGGCACCTTCTACGAGCTGGCGGAGGCGCCGACGCTCGACAAGAAATTCCCGCACGACATCGACGTCGTGGTCGACCGGATCGTGGTGCGCGCCGACATCGGCCAGCGTCTCGCCGAGAGCTTTGAGACCGCGCTGAAGCTCGCCGAAGGCCTTGCCGTCGTCGAATTCGCCGACGCGCCGGCGGCCGCACCCGCGGAAGAGAAAAAAAAGACCGCGAAGATCCACGACAAGAGCGGGCCCGAGCGCATCCTGTTCTCGGAAAAATTCGCCTGCCCGGTCTCCGGCTTCACCATCCCCGAGGTCGAGCCGAGACTCTTTTCCTTCAACAATCCCTACGGCGCCTGCCCCGCCTGCGGCGGGCTCGGCGTCGAGCAGCATGTCGACGAGGATCTCGTCATCCCCGAGAAGGATCTGACGCTGCGCAAGGGTGCGATCGCGCCCTGGGCCAAGTCATCATCGCCCTATTACGTGCAGACGCTGAACGCGCTCGGCAAGCACTACAAGTTCACGCTCGACACCAAGTGGAAGGACCTGCCCAAGAAGACGCAAAACGCGCTTCTCTACGGCTCCGGCGAGGATGAGATCAAGTTCTCCTATGAAGACGGCGTGCGCTCCTACGACACCAAAAAACCGTTCGAGGGCGTCATCACCAACATCAACCGCCGCTATCGCGAGACCGAGAGCGAGTGGGCGCGCGAGGAGCTGGCGAAATATTTCCATGACGTCCCCTGCGAGGCGTGCCACGGGTTTCGGCTCAAGCCCGAGGCGCTCTGCGTCAAGATCGGCGGCAAGCATATCGGCGAGATCTCGGAGCTGTCGGTCAGGAAGGCCGGCGAATGGTTCGAGACCGTGCCTGATGCGCTCAACGCGCAGCAGAACGAGATCGCCGGGCGCATCCTGAAGGAAATTCGCGAGCGCCTCACCTTCCTGCTCGACGTCGGCCTCAACTATCTCACTTTGTCCCGCTCCTCCGGCACGCTGTCCGGCGGCGAGAGCCAGCGCATCCGCCTGGCTTCGCAGATCGGCTCGGGCCTGACCGGCGTGCTCTACGTGCTCGACGAGCCCTCGATCGGGCTGCACCAGCGCGACAACGCCCGTCTGCTCGATACGCTCAAGCGCCTGCGCGACCTCGGCAACACCGTGGTCGTGGTCGAGCATGACGAGGACGCGATCCGGCTGGCCGATTACGTGCTCGACATCGGCCCCGGCGCCGGCATGCACGGCGGCCACATCGTCGCCGAGGGCACGCCCGCGGAGATCATGCGCAATCCGAAATCGCTGACTGGCAAGTACCTGACCGGCGAGCTCGAAGTCGAGGTGCCGGAGCGGCGCCCACCGAACCATCGCCGCACCATCAAGGTGGTCAATGCGCGCGGCAATAACCTCAAGAACGTCACTGCCGAGATTCCGCTCGGCCTGTTCACGTGCGTGACCGGCGTCTCCGGCGGCGGCAAGTCGACGCTGCTGATCGACACGCTCTATCGTGCCATCGCCCGCAAGCTGAACAATGCCAGCGAAGGCGCAGCGCCGCACGACCGCATCGAGGGCCTCGAGCACATCGATAAGATCATCGACATCGACCAGTCGCCGATCGGCCGCACCCCGCGTTCGAATCCCGCGACCTATACCGGCGCCTTCACGCCGATCCGCGAATGGTTCGCCGGCCTGCCCGAGGCCAAAGCGCGCGGCTACGAGCCCGGCCGCTTCTCCTTCAACGTCAAGGGCGGCCGCTGCGAGGCCTGCCAGGGCGACGGCGTCATCAAGATCGAGATGCACTTTTTGCCCGACGTCTACGTCACCTGCGACGTCTGCAAGGGCAAGCGTTACAATCGCGAGACGCTGGAGGTGCTGTTCAAGGGCAAGAGCATCGCCGACGTGCTCGACATGACCGTGGAGGAGGCCGCCGAGTTCTTCAAGGCGGTGCCGCGCGTACGCGAGACCTTCAACACGCTGCACCGCGTCGGACTCGACTACATCCACGTCGGCCAGCAGGCCACCACGCTGTCCGGCGGCGAAGCCCAGCGCGTCAAGCTGGCAAAAGAGCTGTCGAAGCGCGCCACCGGGCGCACGCTGTACATCCTGGACGAGCCCACCACCGGCCTGCACTTCCACGACGTCAAGAAGCTGCTGGAGGTGCTGCACGAGCTGGTCGCACAGGGTAACACCGTCGTCGTCATCGAGCACAATCTCGAGGTCATCAAGACCGCCGACTGGGTCATCGATCTCGGCCCCGAAGGCGGGGACGGCGGCGGCGAGATCGTGGCCTGGGGCCCGCCGGAAGACATCGCCAAGGCACCGCGGAGCTATACCGGCAAGTTCCTGGAGCCGGTGCTGAAGAAGGCAAGCAAGCCGAAGCGCGGGAGGACGAGCGAGGCGGCGGAGTGACGCCGCCTCGCAGCCGTGATCAAATTTCCCGGAAATGACTCGGACCAGTCGGACGCGCGTTCGTTAGGACGCATCTCAAGTGGCGCCTCGGGCAACAATCTGTGGTTCAGTTGAAGGTTGATGCTATATTTTTCTGACTTCGCCTGCAGGAGGTTAGATTGAGCGACGCAACCGCCTCATCCAGCTTTAGCTTTGAATTCATAATTTCTAGAGAAGAAGATAGATTCTTCAGAAGACTTGCGAAAGCCAACCTGAAGGCCCTCATCGATTGGCGTAGCCAAATGACCTTGGCGTTGACCATTTATGCCTTCATGATCGTGGCAAGCTATATCGCCTTACGTCAGGAATGGCTGACGCCGCCCGCCGTGTTTGCCGCGATACTGTGCTTAGTAGTGGGACAGCTCTACATGTATTTTGTCTCGAGCTGGATTTCTCGCCAAATATTCGAGAAACTCTTTGAGTTGGATCGTCTCAGTCAGAAGACATGGCACGTTATTTTTGACGACTTCTCGATCGTCGCCAGAGGTCCGAACACCGAGAGCCGGATGTCTTGGGATGAGATTGCGACGATTCAAGACAGCCCAGTCATGGTCGCATTCTGGTACCATGCGAGACAGGGGTTTTTCATCCCGGCACGAGTCATTGGTGACTCCTCCGCGCGCGCGGTCTTCGTAGAATGGGCCGGGGAGCGCTTGCGCCGCCCTGCCATTGCGGCGGACGCCACCAAGCCCACCAAATTGTTCCCAACACCCGCCCGAAGCTAGCGTCCTACAGCGAGACCTTGCCAATCCAAAGATCCAAGGCCCTCGCTTTGTGACGGGCGCGCTGTGTGAAATGAACGTAAATCTCTTCCGCAGGGTTATGTTCAGACTAAAGGGCTCTGCGAACCAAAGCACCTCAGCGAGATCAATGCCCTACTCCCTCGTCATCTTCGATCTCGACGGCACGCTCGCCGACAGCTTTCCCTGGTTCCTGCGCACCATCAACGACGTCGCCGATCGCTTCGGCTTTCGCCGCGTGAAGGATGAGGACATCGAGGAGCTGCGGCATGCGTCGAGCCGCGAGATCCTCAGCCACCTCGAGGTACCCTTGTGGAAGCTGCCGGCGATCGCGCGGCATGCGCGGCGGCTGAAGGCGGAGGCAGCTAGCGAGATTTCGCTGTTTGCGGGTGTCGAGGCGATGCTGCAGGCGCTTGCCGGAAGCGGCGTGCAACTCGCGCTGGTGACCTCTGACAGCGAAGCCAGTGCGCGCGAGAAGCTCGGCGAGGCCGCGGCGCTGTTCGCGCATTTCGATTGCTCTGCATCACTGTTCGGCAAGGCTGCAAAATTCCGCCGGGTGATCCGGCGCGCGAGTGTCGAGCCTAGTAAGGTCATTTCAATCGGCGATGAGGTCCGCGACATCGAGGCGGCACGCAACGTCGGCATTGCCTGCGGTGCGGTGTGCTGGGGCTATGCGGCCCCGGCGGCGCTGCGGGCCCTGGAGCCGGACCACGTGTTTGAGCAGATGGACGAGATTGTGGGTGTGTTGTGCGGGACCCGCGGGACTCGTAGGGTGGTTAGCGAAGCGTAACCCACTGCTGTGGTCTTCCGATCCTCCGTTGCTCGCGGCTTGGTTACGCCTTCCACTATGACTCGTTGAGACATCCCGCGCGTGGTCCGGGTAACCTACCCTACGCAATCCCCTACTCCGTCCTGCGCAAAAACGCCCCGAACGCGCGCGGGCCGTCGCCGGTCTTGATCTCGCCGATCACCTTCAGATCAGTGGCATCGATGATGTTGAGCGAGTTGCTCTCCCAGCAGGCGACGATGATGCGCTTGCCGTCGGCGGTCGCGGCAATGCCTTCGGGATAATCGCCGACATTGATGCGCTTCATTGGCTTCAGAGCCGCCAGATCGAACACGCTGACGGTGCCGCCATACTGGTCGGTGACGAAGCCGCGCCCTTGCGTCAGCGCCACCGCGTAGGGCCGCATCCCGACCGGCACGCGGCCGATCTCGCGGCCTTCGGTGATGTCGATCACGGAGACGTCGTCGGATCCGACATTGGCGGTGTAGGCGCGCTTGCCCGCGGCGTCGATGGTGACGCCGAACGGACGCGTGCCGACCTTGATCATTGCTTTGCGCTGCCGCGTCGTCGTATCCACCACAGAGACGCTGTCGTCGTCGCGGTCTGCCGAGAGCAGCAGCTTGCCGTCCGGCGTTACCGCAAGGCCCGATGGTGAGGCGCCGACCGCGATGCTGGCCATGACGCTGCGCGAGGCCGTATCGATCACCCGCACCGCGGCGGCAAACCAGTCGGCGACATAGACGGTCTTGCCATCGGGCGCGACGGCAATGCCGAGCGGCCCGCCGCCGACCTCGATCCGACCCGCAACCTGCCGTGCGGCGGCGTCCACCACCGTCACCGCCTTGGCGTCGGGGCTCGTCACATAGGCAAAGCGTCCGTCCGCGCTGACGGCGACGCCCGCCGGCTTGCCGCCGATCGGAATGGTTGCAACGCTGCGCGCAGTGGCGAGGTCCACGACCATCAGATCGTCGCTGAGCTGGTTGGTGACGAACGCCTCGTCGGCGGACGCACGCGGGAGACCGGCACCGCAAAGGCTGGCGGCCAAGGCCGCCAGGACCAGCGCTCGCACCATCAGCTACCGCTCTCGATCTTCTTCTTGAGCGACTCGAGCCCGGCCCTGTACAGCCCGCTCACCGCCTTCACCGCGGCTTCGTCGCTCAGCTCCGGTGGCGGATCGTTGTTGGGATAGCCACGGTAGAATGCGCCGGCCCATTCCAGCTTCGCCTTGCCATCCGGCGCAGGCGACACCGTCAAGGTCGAGGAATAATTGGTCACCGGCAGCACCTTCACGTCGACCTTGGTGATCCGGTACGAATAGCTCAGCATGTCGGGCTCGTATTTGTAGAGCTCCTCCTCGACCGTCGGGCCGCCGGTTAGGGTCAGCGTCCGGGTCGCGCCGATCTCGTTGCCCTTCTGGCCCTCAGTCTTGGTGACGGGCGGGAGCCAGCTCATGTCCTGAAAATTGCCGATCGCCGCCCAGACCTTGGCCGGCGGCGCGCTGATCTCGATGGATTCCCGCACCTTCTGCCGTGTCGGCCCATGGGCCCAGACCGGCTCAAGAGCCACCGTCAGAGCCATCCCCGCCACCACCAGCGCCGCCACCCCGGCGATCGCCGTTCCCATCGTCATCCTCATGTCGTTTCCTCATTCATCAATCTGCGCGACTTGGAGCGCGCTGAGGTCATCGTAGCGCATTTTTAGACCGCGGGGAGACGTGTTCGTGGCGCGGTTGTGGCGGGCGTGGTGTCGAATATCCACACCATCCCTTGCGTTGCCTGACGGGCAAACACACGAGGCCAAGGTCAATGCGTTCATTCAAAATAATTTCGCTTTACTAGAATTCGGAATTATCGCATGTGTTTCGGCCACCCCAACCCGGGCCGAGGGGCGGATCGCGATCGTCACGAACGCGGGATGGGACGTGGTGGACGCGGGCAGCGCGCGCGCGATGGTTTGCAGGGTGGGTCACTCCGTGAGCGAACGCCGCGCGCCTACGACGGGTGCAGCCTGCGTACGGCAAACTCGTGTGGTCCTGGCGCCCGGGGTCTGTGCGCCAAGTCTTGCGGTGATGTGAGCGGCCCGACCGGGTCCGCGGCATCAGCCATCCGCAAGGCGACGGGGGCAATAGTGCATCGCTCCCCGGGGAGCAACTGTGTTGAAGTAGACCGGTGATCGAGCGGGCTCAAGGCTGGCGCTGCGCGCCCCC